>JALQTQ010000110.1 GCA_023263995.1 Akkermansiaceae bacterium
TGTTGACCCGGTCGACCACCGCGGCATTGCGGAATTCCTCATCACTGGTGCCTCCCTCGTTGTTGGTCTTGGTGTTGCGGTGGAAGGCGGTGGCGATGAGCTGGTCCTGGGTCGGGTTGGGAAGGAGGTCGCCGGCGATCTGCTCGATGGTGAACTGATCAAAGGGCATGTTGGCATTGAGCGCGCGGATTACCCAGTCGCGGTAGGCCCAGATGGTCCGGCCGGGATCGTCGGCATAGCCGGCCGAGTCGGCATAGCGAGCCAGATCAAGCCAGAGGCGCGCCCAGTGCTCCCCAAAGGCCGGTTTACCCAGGAGGTGGTCCACCAGCCGTTCGTAGGCATCCGGGCCGTCGTCCGCGAGGAAGGCGTCGACCTCGGCCGGGGTGGGTGGAAGCCCGGTCAGGTCGAGCGAAACCCGCCGGATCAGGGTGTGACGATCGGCTTCGGGCGAAGGCGTCAGTTTTTCTTCCTCGAGCCGCCTGAGGATGAAGGCGTCCACCGGCGTGCGGACTTTCAGGATCCCGCTGGTTACCTCCGGGACCTCCGGGCGCGCCGGCTTTTGGTAGGACCAATGCACCTCATACTCCGCGCCCTCCTGGATCCACTGCTTGAGCAGCGCAACCTCGGCGTCGGTGAAACGCTCCCCCTTCCCCGGAGGTGGCATGACCTCGTCCTCGTCGTCGGAGAGGATTCGGTAGATCAATTCACTGTCCTCGATGTTGCCCGGAACGACCGCCGCGAAGCCGTCGTGGTCCTGAAGCGCCCCCTCACGCGTATCGAGGCGCAACTTGGCCTTGCGCTCCTCCTCGTCCGGCCCGTGGCAGTGGAAGCACTTGTTGGAAAGCAAAGGTCGAATGTCCTCGTTGAAGCTGACCTTGGCCGGGAGCATGCCGAGACCGAGGATGAAGACAATGACCGGGCGAAACTCCATGTTCGAGTAGAAGAAGGTGCGGGCATTCCTACGACCGTCAATGAGCGATTCTTGCCGAGATGCGGCACCATGAAAGGAATCACGGCGTCCTCGCCTTGGTTTCGCAGGCCTGGGCTCCGAACACCGCGAGGGCGCGGTAGCTCCTTTCGTGGTTGTAACTCCCTTAGTCGAGCTTCCTGATGCGGAGCTTACGGAAGTAAACCAGGCTGCCGGGGTCGTGGCCTTGCAGGGCGATTGTTCCTTCGCTGAGTCGCTTGGTCTTATCTTTGTGATCGGCTGGTTCGGTGTATTCGTTCACCACCTTGCCATTGATGGTCACGGTGATCTTCTTGCCTTCCACCTTGATGTGATAGGTGAACCATTCGTCGTCCTTGTGACCCGGCTCTTTGAGGTCCTGGAAGCTGTAGATGCTTCCGGTCTTGCGCCAATCGCTCTGGGTGGCATTGACCTGGCACTCGTATCCGTGCGACGGCCAACCGTTGTCCTGGAACTTGGTGTGGATGAAGATCCCGGCATTCGCTCCCTTGGCAGTCTTGCATTCGCATTCGAACTCGAAGTCTTGGAATTTGGCATTGCCATCCTCGCCGTAAAACAGGTGAGCGCGGGGGCCCTTGACCTTGATCGCGCCGTCCTCGACGGAGAAGGTGGCGGGGTTCTCGGAGTTGACCTTCCAGCCATCGAGAGTCTTGCCGTCGAACATCGTGATCCAATCACCGGCAAGGGAAAACGAGGTGGTGAGCGCGAGGAGGGTGGTGAGAATTTTCATGGTGGAGTGGATACAAAGGCCAACAAAAGGTTCTTTCGCGACATTGAAAAGCCAGATCATGCAGAATAAACGCAGTGGGATCTCGAAAGTCATGCCAACTACCGGCTTTCGGGCCGAGCCGACGAGAATGCCTCGATGAGATACCTGAGCTCGTCTGCCACTTCGCCAGGTGAGTTGACCGTTTGGGAGATCTCGGAGCGGACCGCTTCCCCGAAATCCTTTCGCATGCGATGGATGGCCACCTTCACCGCCCCCCGGGACAGATTGAGGGTGGCCGCGGCCTCTTCCTGCGACAAGGCCCCTTCGTCGCCCATCAGCCAGGGTTTCAAGATTTCGAAGTGATGGCTCTTGTCTCTCCGGGCAAAGGCAGATTCCACCACCTGCAAACCGCGGTCCATCACCGCGAGGGCCCATTCGCGATCAAAGTAGGAGTCCGGGATCGTGGCGGAGAAATCGACAATCTGTTGTTCTCCCGGGGATTCGGAGTCTGTTTCGTCGATGGAGCGGTGGCTCGCCCCACCACCACGTTTTTGGCGGGACTCCCGGCGTCGAAGATCCGCGAGGAAGTTTTTCAGGGCACCGAGAAGGTAGGATCGAAATCGTCCCTTTCCCGGATCCACCTCGCGGATGCCATTGGAGGAAAGAAGGCGGGCGAAGAAGCCCTGAGCGAGTTCGTGGGCTTCGTCCTCATCTTTTCCCTCGCGCAGGAGAAAACGCAGGGCCGGGTTGAAATAAGCCTCGCAAAGGTCGGACAAAGCCGCCTTGGCTTCGGGCTGATCTCCCCGGGCCTGCAGAACGATGGTCCACCGGGTGGTATGAAAATTTTGGCGGTCCGGATTCAAGGCTTCATGCTGAGGTGGAGGGATCGTCGAGGTCTTCGTTGGCGATTTTCAAGATCAATTCCCGCCTTCGGGATGCCGAGGTCATTTGACCGGCCAGCTGGTTTGCTTCGCGAGTAAGCCCCTGACGGGCCAGGATCAGGGCACACCCATCGACTTGAGGAGAACAGGCAGGGTGAGGGCGAGAAGAAAGAAGATCCCCATCACAAGGAGATAACGCCCCAGAGCCGAACCAAGAGACTTCGCTTCATTGCGAGCCCATCGGCGGACCGGTGGCACGAGCGCCCAACAAAAGGCCATGAAACCGGCCAGGAGAATCAGGGCACCGAGCATCATGTCCATGGGACCGGGTAGGAACGCTGAAACCAGGGCCACCGAGATGAAAATCGGCCAGGTGAGGAACGCAAAGGTCCCGCGAGAAAGCCCGCCCTTTCGCCCGTTGGAATTGCGGATCTCCCTCAAGGCATGGGATCCAAGAAAGAAGCCCGCTGGAGGAGTGACGATCGTCAGGATGACCAATAGAATGGAGAGGATCAGCAAGACGGAGTTGACCTCCGGTTCCGGGTCATTCGAAGACACCACCCTCACCGACCAGAAGGCCGTCAGGCAAAAGATCACAATCGGAACGCTGATGCCCGTCAGGATGGAAGATAGGGTGGCAAACCGGGCCACTCCCGGTTCGGAGCCGTCAAACGAAGCAGGAGGGAGGGCCGGTATCTCGGAGAGGGTATCCATGGAGTGACTCATCTCCTCGGCAGATTGGAAGCGCGCTTCCCGTTCCTTTTCCAGCGTGCGGAAAACGATCTCGTCGATGCGTGCGTCGACATCGTTCTTCTTCGATGGAGCGGCAAAGCGCCCCATCGGAAGCTCGCCGGTGAGGAGTTCGTAAAAGACCACGCCCAGCGAGTAAATGTCGGCTCGCTGGTCCACATCATCCGGCGATTCGATCTGCTCCGGCGCCATGTATTGGGGTGACCCAAGGACAGAATGCTGCCTCGTGAGGGTGAGGTCATCGCGGTTCTTCGGTCCGAGAATCTTGGCAATGCCGAAGTCCGCGATCTTCAGGCTGCCTCGCGAATCGAGAAGGATATTCTCGGGTTTGATATCCCGGTGAAGGATTCCCTCATCGTGAGCCGCTTTCAAAGCAGCACACATTTCCTGCACGAGAGTGAGAGCCTCTGCCGGGGAGAAACGCCCGGTCTGCATGGCTTGGCGGAGATTGACTCCATCGACATATTCCATCACCAGATAGTGAAAGGGGCCGGCTGTGCCGAAGTCGAAAACCGCGACAATGTTGGGATGATTCAAACGAGCGAGCACCCGGGCTTCCCGATGAAATCTCTCCTCGAAGGCTGGATCGTCGCTGGCGTGGAGTATCTTCAAGGCGATAGAGCGGTCGAGTTTCGGCTGCCGGGCCTTGTAGACAACACCCATGCCACCCGCCCCGACCATTTCGAGAATCTCAAGATCGGGGAAATGAGCCGCCAGATCCTGCATTGATGGAGGAGGTGGGGTCTGTGAGGGAAAGGATGAACCTTCGGTGGACACCGCACCCGAGAGGACACAGGCCGGACAGAGTCCAAATTTGGCATTCTCGGGAATGAGCGCACCACAGGATGGGCATGGGGATGATTGCGAGTTGTTCATTTCACCGGGTTCCTGAGCCGCCCGTCAGCGCTGGTTACACCAAACGATGTCTTTTTTTGAGAAAGTTTCCATCTCCCCCTCTGCTTTGCTGAAAAAAGGCGGCATCCGGTGAAGCGAATGAATGCCTCTGGTCTCGAAAGGACGACCTCTCCCCGGGAGAGCAGGCCGTCTTCCAAGCATCACTTGCCGATCTCAATCACGAGATCCTGGCGAAGAAAGCGACAGGTCGGGTCGCTCGCGGTGCACACGTAGTAAAAGGCGGCACCCTCGATGCGCTTTGGGAGCGACTTGCCGTCCCCGGGATGAAGCTCGAACTCGATCACGCGGGTCTCCGCGCTCGAGAGTTCGGCAGGCAAATCGGGAAGCTTCAGGTCACGGATTTCAACCGTGGACCCGGGTGCCGGATGAAAGCTGATGTTTCCTGCGTCGTTGGTCCACGTGGTTCCCTTGGCGGGAATGAAACTCAGGTGCACACGAACCGCCTTTGCCTTGGGATTGGTGGAGGGGATCACGACGACCTTGCTTGCGACCAGTCCGAGTTGGTCACGCACCAGCTGGTTCCCGGGGTCAGGGTGATCCGGGAGGACGCTTTTTCCTCCGGCCTTCTTGGCCGGAACGGCAAACTCGGCTCCCGAGGGCTCGGCTTTGAGAGCGACGGGCTTTTCGCCACGCCGGCTGACCTCCTCCCGTGCCGTCGCGACCCAATCGTAGAAGGAATAGGGTTTGTCCAACCGGGGACCGTATTGCTGGATGCGGCGACGCCAGATGTATTGATTCGGGTTGAGCTCGAGAGCCTTTTGCCAATGAACCATCGCTCTGGCAAAGTCGTCGGGATCACGCCTGTCGGAGTCAAACCGCCTCCGGTAGGCCACGCCAAGACGGAAATGAGCCCGCGCGTTTTCCGGCTCCCGCGAAAGCAACTCCTCCAGTGGCTTGATCGATCTGGGCAGAAGGGTGACGGCCCCCTTGGGAGCCTCCGTGCGATACGACGACGACAGGAATTCCTGCAAGTCCTTCTCCTTCGGGTTGCGGAACCGAATGATGCCATGTTGATCGATGAGGAGGGTGATGGGCACCGCCGTCACGCCGAGGTCGTTAAAGGGGTCGGCCAGGACCGGCCAGGTCATCTCTTGCCACTGCATGAAGAGCGCGGCGCGGTCCGGGTGTTGCTCCTGCACGATCCCCGCCACCGTCAGCTTGCCGTCGGCCACCCGTCCCCGGGTTTTCTCATGCCAGCCTGGCACGTGTTTTCGACAGCCCGCTCACCAGGAGGCGAAGAGGTGAAGCATCAGCTTCTGGTCGGCAAAGGAGGAAACCGCCACCGCGTCTCCGCCCTCGATGGGAGGAAAGACCAGCTCCGGAAAACGCTCGCCCGGCTTAAGGGAAATCGCACCCGAAGACAGGATCGCGAGTGACCAGATTGCAAAAGCCAGACGAATCATCCTCCCACCATAAGGCTCCGATGCTTCAAAGCAATTCTTCGATTGTCGGTGGAACAAATAGGGGGCTACGATGACGGCTCGGTGGTTTCTTTGCGCAAAGGCAGTCCGCAAATCGCCCCATCCTTCGCGCCCACCCCCGGATCAACGCAGCGATAGCAGATAGGTCAGGAGGTCCTCGAGTTGTTGCTCGGTCAGCATTCCCGCAAACGACGGCATGGCCGCCGGGAAACCCTCGGCGATGACCGCATTCGGTTCAAGGACCGCCTGCTTGAGAAAGGCCTTGTCGGCGCGGGCACCGATCCCCTTCAGGCTGGGTCCGACGAGCTTGGAGCCGTCGAGCGAATGACAGCCGGCGCAGGCGTAGGACGTGAAGAGCGGCTTTCCCGCAGCGGCCTCACCGGGACGCAGCTCCGGTTTGTCCCGATCGAGGATCGCCAACTCCCTGAATTGGGGAGGCCCGAGGTGGGCCGGACGCGAAAAGAAATGCAAGGGGATGCTGTGTTCCCCGGATGTGAGGATGAGTTGAAGATCGAGGATCTCGGCCTGGAAGAGCTGGTCGAAATGCAGGTTGAAAGTACGACGGTCCTCGGAGATAGAAAATCCATTCGGCTGGTCGCGAAACTCCCCGGGCTTGCCATCCCAGCGGAAGTGTCCCGATCCGTAGTCGGGAGTCCGCTTGATGTTGAAGAGCCGCAGGGCCGGAGAACCGGGCACCAGGACGTCGGTTTCCCTCAAGGGCCGGTCGAAGGTGAGGGTGATCTGGCGGCTCGCGACATCCATCGCAACCGGCTTCGGGAAAGGATCGATTTCCTCAATGGAAGCGATCCCGGAGAGATTGGGAGCGGTGGGTTTGTATCCCGAAATGCCCAGCCCGACAGCGTAAAGCCGACCCGATGTGGGGTGGCGGACCGCATTCAGAGACGGGAAGTCGAGTTGGAGCGGAAGCTGCCAGGAAAACGGCTGGCCCACCTCGGGAGTCTCGATCGCAAAGAGACGGCCTCCCCACGAGATTTGCAGGAAGAGCTGGTCCCACGGGGCAAAGGCCGCCGCCGAACGGTTGGCCTGATAGGGATACCAAAGGAGAGGCGGCACCGGGTTGCGCGCGCCAAAGTTGGTGGGCTCAAAGCCCAAATACGGGCGATCATCACCGACGAGGTGAAGCGGGGTGCTCGGGATGTAGTGCCCCTGCTGATCCGAGGCAAATACCGTCCCATCCGATCGCAATCCGACGTAGGGCATGCGAAGTCCATCGGCGAGTACCTTGGCCGAGTTTCCCCCGGACGGAATCCGCAAAATGGTGCCCCGGTGACTGGAAAGTTCGTTGTCCGCCTTCCCGCCGAACTGATTAATACCTCCCTTGGCGATCAGAAACGAGCCGTCCCGGTCGATGGCCAACGAGGTCGCATAGTCGCGGGTTTGCAGGGTTTGCAGGAAGGCGTTCGAGGCATTGCGATAACGATCGATGTGGTGATCGCCATTGAGATCAATGAGCTCGGTGATCTGATCCCGACCGAGGGTAAAAATGCGGTCATCGGGGGTGATTTCAATCGAGATCGTCTCGAAAAGCCCCGAAGCGATGCGGGTCCAGCGGGGCCTCTCGCCTTCAGGGCCTTCGATGCGCCAGACATCGCCATCGAATGTCGCAAGAAGACCGGTGCCATCCGAGAGGAAGGCGAGGTCGGTGGGACGAATGAAGCGGCTCGTTTCCGGAACAGCCAGGTGCCGAATCCGGTAAGGCCAGTCCGTCACGGCGGGCGTTCGGGCCACCGGGTAGGAAGCGGGGAAAACCGGAGTGGCGGGTTTGGTGGGAAAACTCAGAGCCGAAGGGGCCGCCGTCGCCACCACCGTGACCGTCGTCCTGTTTGAGGAAGGTAGGCGAAGAAATCCGTCTTCCGCCAGGACCCCGGCTCCCTGTAAGTTATGAAAGAGCGGGTGAACTGCGATCTCAAGCTCGTCCTCATGAGAGGCCACCTTGATCATCCGCTGGAATCCCCCGTCCTCCCCACGAACGAGAACTTCCTCGATCACGTTATTGGCAATCCGGTAACGCAGGACGGGAATTCTTCCCCGGAGATCCACCCCGAGCCATCGGCCGTCGGAATCGGGAATCGGCCCAACCTGCCCGTCACCCCCAGCGAGTAGCTTTTCGCGAATCCCTTTCCCGCCCTCAAAGCCGGGTTTTTCCGGCGAAGACATCACGAGGTCCCCTTGAAGTGACGGCGGCGCCTTGGCCTTGGCCTGGCCATTGGGGTAGGAAATGGCGGCCATCGAGTCGAGACTGACAGGCGGCTTGCCGACCGGGGACTTCCAGATCGCGGCCCAGCGCAGGAGGTCGGTATCAAAGCAGGCCCAATGCCCGTCACCCAGCGAAAACACGATTCCTCGGCGGACCCGATTGGGTCGAGGTTGATCGGGAATCACCAGCGCGGTGCCGAAAAAGGGAAGCTCGGGCTCAAGAAAGGGACCGATGACCGGGGCCGACCGGAGGAAGGAACCAGCCCAAAAGAAGCAAATGACCACCCGGAAAATCCTCATCACTGGGAGCATAGATTCACGGCGGTCGGCAGCAAGCTTCTGCCTTTCCTGATTTGCACCCTTTCCACAGGTGTGCCATCGTCTCGCCGTGAGCAGCGATACCCCTGATGAAATCACCCTTGAAGCCGGAACCCACTGGATGTGTAGTTGCGGAAAGTCCGACAATTTTCCTTTTTGTGACGGATCCCACAAGGGGACCGGTAAAGGTCCCGAAAAACTGACTCTGGAAGAAACCACCACTGTCCCGGTGAAGCGACCAGGGCATGAGGAAGGGTAGTTCCGACGGTCTGGAGGGATTTTCAGCGGCGACTGCCTCACCGGGATCAGCGATCGCGATCCGGTCCTGAGACTGCGCGGGACCAGCGGGGGGGTCCGGTTCCCGACCCCCTGTTTCCCGACGCAGCCATCTTTCTTGCCGCCCTGATTCCCGGGAGCCATGCTCTCACCCATGATCCACGTCGTTGCCCTCTTCCTCTCCCTTGCCTTCCAGTTGCTCGGCTCAGAAAGGCCCAACTTCGTTTTCGTCCTCGGGGACGATATCAACCGCGACAACCTCGGATGCTACGGGGGTGGCGTGACCTGCCGAACTCCTCATCTCGATCGCCTCGCTGCCGACGGCGTGCGCTTTGCCAAAGCCTATACCTCGGTGGCGATGTGTGCCCCTTTTCGCCAGGAACTCTTCAGCGGGCGCACTCCTTGGCGAACCCGCACCTTCCTCAATCACTCGAAATCAACAGGCGAGACCCGAAGCCTGCCCCACTACCTGAAACCACTGGGATACCGCGTGGCTCTCCTCGGCAAGACCCACATCGGCCCGAAGTCCTGCTACCCCTTCGAATACCTCGGCGATACCAACGACAACGCGGTCTTCCTCAAAAAAGCCACGGCCTTCATCCGTTCGTGCCAACAGGAATCCGTGCCCTTCTGCCTGATGATCGCTTCGCACGACGCCCATTCCCCGTTCACCAACGGCGATGCCTCGGCTTATCCGCCGGGCCAACTCAAGATCCCACCCTATTGGATCGACACCCCGGAACTCCGGCAGGCCCTGCCTCCCTACCTCGCCGAAGTCAGCAACTTTGACGCCCTGGTTGGGAAGGTGCGAGAGTTCCTCGACCAATCGGAGCTGGCCCCGAACTCGTTCCTCTTTGTCTGTACCGAACAAGGAAGCCAGTTTCCCTTTGCGAAGTGGACCTGCTTCGACAATGGCCTGCACACCGGTCTTCTCGCCTACGCCCCGGGCCGCATCCCGAGGGGCCACGTTTCCGATGAGCTCTTCTGGATGTGCGATCTCGCCCCAACCTTGCTTGAACTGGCTGGCGGAACGATCAACCCGGCGGCCTTCGATGGTCGCAGCCAGGCCGCCAACCTGCGCGGCGAAAAGGCCAGAGTACACGACCACGTCTTCGGGGCCTTCAGCAACAAGGGCATCATCGACAACCAGGACCGCATCTTTCCCATCCGCTGCGTGCGCGACCGCCGCTACAGCCTGATCTGGTCCCCGGCCACCAAGAGCATCACCTCCAACGTGACCCTGACCGGTGCCCTCGCCCGCCTGAAAGCGGGTGCGGAAACGAGAGAATCAAAAGCGGTCCATCCCGCCGAGTCGTGGGTCGTGGCCAATCGGCCGCAAGACCCGCTTGTGCGCAAGTTGTTCCACCGCCCGGAGTTCGCCTTGTATGACCTCGAAAAGGATCCCTACGAACTCACCAACCTAGCCGACGACCCCGCACACGCCGGACACTTGGCCCGGTTGAAGACGGCCCTGATGGATCATCTCAGGAAGCACGGGGACGACGACCCCGTTAAAACCGAGCACGCCCTGACCAAAAAGAATTGAAGGCCCCCTTCAACCCCAGGCCACGAGGACCGCGCCCCCAAAAGCCAGCATCACACCCGCGATCTTCTTGCGGGTCATCGGTTCCTTCAGAATCAGCCAGGCCCAAAGGACGACAAAGACCGTCGAAAGTTGGTTGAAAATGGCGACCCGCCCGGGCGTTTCGTACTTGAATCCGGCAATCCACAGCAAGGTCGCCAAGAAGGGCCCCAGAATCGCCATGGGCACGGTGAATCGCCAAAGCTCATACCGTCGGATCCCCAACATCAACGATTTGACATCGCCCTGCGCCAACAGGAAGAGCCCGAGGGCCGCCGTCGCCACCGAGAAACGGAACCCGGCAATCCAGACAAGGTTCCCTTGCTGGATGACATCCCGCACCACCAGGATCCCCACCGCCATGATGACATGAGCCCCGACCGCCAAGAAGACTCCCGTGACAAGGTCTCGTGAATCTTCGATCTCCCTCGCCTTGACCAAGCCGACAAAGACCCCGGAAATGACGAGGATGCCGCCGAGCAGTTC
>JALQTQ010000111.1 GCA_023263995.1 Akkermansiaceae bacterium
GAGGAAGCGGGTTTCGCTGAAGAGATCCTCGGGAAGCGATTGCAGGGGAAGGCAGACGCTGTGGTCCGGGAGGTTTGGTGCCAGGGGGCGACCTGCTCCGAGGGCGTCGTTGGTTTTGATCGGGAGGCCAAGACGAGCGGGCAGAAGCGGGGTGGGGCCGGTGGCCGCCACTTCGTTCCAGCGGGCCGTTTTCACTTCTGGGCCGGCAAACCAGATGAGTCCGTTACCCTCTCGGACGTGCCGCGACAATTGCTCGACCTGTGCCGGGGTGACTTCCGGCACGTCGGCGAGCACCAGGACATCGACTTCAGCCAGGTTTTCCGATGGCAGGGAAAGCCAGGGAATGCTGCGGACGAGGTAGTCCTCATTTCCGGTGGTTTGACCGCGGGCTTGCAAGGCTGCGATCACGAGTCGCCCGGCATCTCCGTTGGATCCATCGACGCAGAGAACCGACACCTTGTCGCGCACCATCGCGACCGCGCGCCGGGTGTTGTCGGTTGTCAGTGGATCGTTGCCGAGGGCTGCGGTGATGCGGGTGGCTCCGGCATTGTAGAAGGGAACAAAGAGGGAGACCGTTTCCGAAGTGCCGGGGGCAATCAGAGGGATGGTTTTGCGGTCGATCTGCACCCCTTCGACCTGACATTTAACTTCCACATTGCTCGCCGGTTCGGCACCGAAGTTGTGGACGGTTGCCCGATAGCGAGCCGTTGTGCCTTTGCGGAGGACACCCGAGACAAGGTTGAGTTCGGTCACGGCGAGATTGCGGGAGGTGCCTTGGACCGGAACCATGAAAAGGTGGGCCTCTTCGGTGAGGGCGGCGAGGGATTCGAGGAAGCGGTCCGACCTTTCCCGCCAGTCGCGGGCTTGAGTGTCGGTGATCAGATAGATCTCCTTTTGTGCAGCCTCCATGTCGTCGAGGAGGGAGCCGATTTGCTCCGGGACCTCGTCGAGGACAAGGGACGATGGGGAAGGTTTGAGTTCGTCGAGGAGGAATTGGAATTTCTCAGGATCAAAGGCCACATTACGCGCGGCTACTTGGCCCGATTCACCGAGCAGGACCAGCGAGACGGGATCGCCGCGCTTGATCTTGGAGGCGATGGTTTTGACGTGCTCGAGGGCTCGCTCGAATCGGGATTCTTCGCCGTCGCGGTGTGCCATGCTGAACGAGGTGTCGAGGGCGATGATCACCCCGGCACGCGATTCTCCGGGGAGCCAATCGGCAGTGCCATCTTTCCAAGCGGGGCGGGCAAGGGCGAAGATGAGGAGGAGAAGCGCGAGGCAGCGGAGAACGAGGAGAAAGAGGTCCCGCAAACGGATCTGACGCGAACGCACGCGGATCTTGCGGTTGAGGAAGCGCATGGCAGCCCATTCGGTGTGCCTGACTTGGAAACGGTTGAGGATGTGGGCAAGGATCGGGAGCCCGATTCCGAGCGTTCCCAAAAGCATCCATGGATTGAGAAAACTCATGAGCGTGATCCAATGGCTGGGCCCATCGTGACGAGTGAACGTTCCTCGAAAAACTCACTGAGGACGGAGTCGAGGGGGCGGGAGGTGTCGACGAGGGCGTAATCGATGCCGCCGCCAAGGCAGCCGGAGTTGATATCGTCAAGGAATTGGCGGAAGTTCGCGAGGTAGTCTTCGCGGATTCGTTCGGGTTGCGTGATGAGTTCCTCCTCTCCCTCGAGTCCTTCGAATTTCCAGGTTCCCTTGAAGGGGAATTCGAGTTCCCAGGGATCGAGGGTCTGGAAGACGAGCACGGTATGTCCGGCATAACGAAGGCGTTGCAGCCCGCGCATCACATCATCGACATCGGCAAAGAGATCGGAGATCAGGATGACGAAGGAGCGACGTTTGATCTGGAGAGCAATATCGTTCAGCTGCTTGGCGATGTTGGTCTTGGGGCGCGGGGAGATGTCGCGCAGGGTCTTCTCGATTTCGAGGATGATACTGAGGGCGGAACGTGGCGGGAGGGAAGCGCGCAGGTCGGAGTCGAAGACGCTGAGCCCAACCGAATCGCGTTGGTTGAGGATGAGGTAACTGAGGGCGGCGGCTAGGAACTTGGAATATTCCAGCTTACTTACTTTTTTCGAGGCGTAAGTCATCGAACTGCTGGCATCCATGAGAATGTGGCAGTCAAAGTTGGTCTCGGCTTGGTAGAGTTTGGTGTAGTAGCGCTCGGTGCGCCCGTAGACCCGCCAGTCGAGATCGCGAATGGCGTCGCCGGGGGCGTAGGGCCGATGGTGGGCAAACTCGGTACTGAAGCCGCGCAGGGGGCTACGGTGAGCCCCGGCCCGCAAGCCTTCCACCACTTCACGGGCAATCATCTCGAGATCACCGAGTTTCTGGAGGATTTCGGGATCGAGATAGTTGAGTTCGGGGAGGTGCCGGGACATCCGTGCAGAGAATTATTTTTTGTCCCCGGTGGGGATTTCCTCGAGAAGGCGAGTCACCATGGTGTCGGAGGTCAGACCTTCCGATCGGGCGGCGAAGTTGGGAATGATCCGGTGGCGCAGCACGGGGAGGGCGACCGCGCGGATGTCGTCGAGGGCGACATGGCAGCGCCCACGCAGAGCAGCGCGGGCCTTGCCTGCGAGAATGAGATTGAGGGAGGCTCGCGGGCCGGCACCCCAGGACATCAGTTTCTTGACAAAATCCGGAGCCTCGTCCTCCTCGGGGCGAGTTGCCCGAATCAGGGAGGCGGCATACTCAAAGATGTGATCGGCCACCGGGATCCGTCGGACGAGGTGCTGAAACTCGACGATGTCGGAGCCTTTCAGGACCTCCTTGATTTCCGGACGGACATCGCTGGTGATGCTCTTCATGATTTTGATCTCCTCAGCGCGGCTTGGGTATTTCACGAGGATGTTGAAGAGGAAGCGGTCAAGTTGGGCCTCGGGCAGCGGGTAGGTTCCTTCCTGTTCGATGGGGTTCTGGGTGGCCAGGACGAAGAAGGGTTTTTCGAGCTTGTAGTCGACCCCGCCGGAAGAGACGCGCTTTTCCTGCATTGCCTCGAGGAGGGCGGCTTGGGTTTTGGGGGGAGTCCGATTGATTTCGTCGGCCAGCAGGAGGTTGGTAAAAACCGGGCCTTCCATGAACTTGAAGCGCCGAGTTTTCGTTTCGGGGTCTTCCTGGAGAAGTTCGGTTCCGGTGATGTCTGAGGGCATCAGGTCCGGAGTGAACTGGATCCGCTTGAAGCCGAGCGAGAGCGTTTCAGCGAGGGTGCTCACGAGGAGGGTTTTGGCGAGTCCCGGAACCCCGACCAAGAGACAGTGGCCTTGGGCGAAAATGGAGATGAGCATCTCATCAATGACCTCCTCCATCCCGACAATCGTCTTGCGAAGTTCGCTGACAATGGCATCGCGGGCTTTGCCAAGATTTTCGACCGCTTGGACGTCGTCGGGGGATTTGGAAGTTGTTTCGGTGCTCGCAGACATGACTGGGGGGATACTCAGGGCGACAGTCGTCCTTTCACGGATTTTTTATCATTGGACCAGAAGACTGAAAGAATCGACCAGGCATGTCGCCTTGGGTCCTCGAAGTTCCCGTTTATTTTTGATTTGCCATCATGAAGTTTGAACCTCATCTCTTCTGGCAATGAGGAATCGTCAGACGATGACGCGGCATGTCCGGGCTGCTGGGCCGGGAGTTCTCTTGTTCCTCTCGGTTCTGAATGGCGTGGGACGAATCGATTTTGATGGCAACGGGGTGTCCCGACTGTGGGAGCAACAGTATGACCGAGTCGTGGCCGATTCCGGTGATGATGATGGCGATGGAACCAGTAATCTCGAAGAGGGGATCGCGGGGACCGACCCGCTCGATTCGGCCAGTAAATTTCAATGTGAGATTACCTTTCCAGATGAGAACGAGGTCACTTTTCATTGGGAATCGAAGTCCGGAAAAAGCTATCGGATCGAGCGCTGGATCACCGAAGGGGCGGAGTGGGAAGTGGTGGCTCTTATCGCTCCTTCGCTGGTGGATGAAATTCGTTCATGGACCGTAGCTGGGATGGATCCGGGAGTTTTCCGGATGGTGGTTTCGGATGTCGATGCTGATGGCGATGGTTTGACCGCTTGGGAAGAAATTCGTCTGGGAATGAGCGACGGTGACCCGATCAGTCGGAGCGAGCGGGATGAAGGGGACTTTCTGGCGGCGCTTCGTTTGCTTGAGAATGGAGAAGGTTTCACCACCACCGAAGGGGTGAGGTTGGGGCCGATGCGACCAAGCGGCAAGGAGGCGGCCCGCTTTTTGATGAAGGCCAGCTTTGGGCCGACCGATGAGTCGATCGACCGGGTGATGGCATTGGGCTATCATGGTTGGATCGATGAGCAGGTGTCGCTTACTGCCAGCAAGCTGCGTACGGTCATGCTTCAAAACGGGCTGACGTGGCGGGCCTCACTGGCCACCGTGGGCTGGTGGCGGATGGCCAATCTGGCACCCGATCAACTGAGGCAGCGGATGGCTTATGCTCTGAGCCAGATTCTGGTGGTCAACTGCGAGCCGGGAACAGTGATTGGGGACAATCCGATCACCCAGGCGAACTATTATGATATCTTTGTTCTGGAGGGGTTGGGGCCCTACCGCAACGTTCTCGAAAAGGTCACCTACAGTCCGGTGATGGGCTTTTATCTTTCCCATCTCAAGAATCGAAAAAGCGATGACCCGGTGAAGCCGACGCGCTTTCCCGACGAGAACTTCGCTCGCGAGATCATGCAGTTGTTTTCCATTGGTTTATGGGAATTGAATCCCGATGGAACGAGGAAGACTGATGCGCAGGGGCGTTTTATTCCCACCTACGATAATACGACCATCACCGAGATGGCCAAGGTCTTCACCGGGATGAGTCATACCCGGGTCCGGAATGGTCAAATTGCTACGAGTTTCTACGATCTCCCGCAGGGCAGGGACTATTGGTATCCCATGAAAGTCTGGGACGAGGAGCACGAGCCTGGTCCCAAATCGATTATCAATGGGGTGGAACTTGATGGAACTCAAAGCGGGGAAGAGGAGGTTCAGGCGACCCTTGATGCTCTCATGACTCATGAGTCGATGGCCCCGTTTCTCAGTCGTTTGTTGATCCAGCGTTTCACGAGTTCCAATCCCAGTCCGGCCTATCTCTCGCGGGTCTCGCGGGTGTGGAATGCCGCCCGAAACAAGCGTGATCATCTCGGTCGGGTGGTGCGGGCGATCCTGCTGGACCCCGAGGCCTTGAATCGTGAACCCGACGACCCCTACCACGGAAAGGTGCGCGAGCCCATGGTCCGTTTCGTCGCCTTGGCGCGTGCTTTTCGCATGGGCGCTGCGGAATCCACGTTCAACGCCAGTCCCGGCACCTTTCGGACGGAATTTGGGCAATACCCGATGATGGCCCGATCGGTCTTTAATTTTTATTCGCCTGACTTTGCGCCGGACGAGTTCTTTCGCAGGGATGGGAGGGTGAGTCCGGAATTGCAACTGGCCTCTCTGAGTCAGCTCTTGCAGTCGGATTCCCGCTTTTCCCTCACGATTGATCAAGTACGATATTCTTCTACTTCGATGGATTACAGTGCCGAGTTGTTGTTGGCGGAAGATCCTTCCGCACTACTCGACCGGGTCGATCTTCTTCTCACCGGGGGGCGACTTGAGCCCACCACCAGAAGCCACATCCTGACTGCGATTCAAAGCGAAGGGAATCCCACGGTCCGCGTCAAAACCGCCATCTATCTGGTCAGCCAATCGATGGAATGCATCGTTCTCGACTGATGAAAGCCGCCTCATCCAAAAATCCGAACCGACGTCGTTTTCTGGGGCAGGCCAGTTGTTCTGCGATTGGGACGACCTCCCTGCTTTCGGCATTGATCAATCTTCGTTTGACCGGAAGCCTGGCTGCTTCCGACGGTATGGACGGAGACGAGGGTTACAAGGCTCTGGTCTGTGTTTTTCTGGCCGGCGGAAATGATTCCTTCAACATGCTGGCCCCTGTCGATGCGGCGGTGGGCTACCCTGAATATCGGGCCGCCAGGCAGTCGGTGGCCTTGCCCGAGAGCAGCTTCCTGCCGCTTGGGAATCCTTTGCCCGCTCCCGATGGGAGGACGCTCGGGTTGAATGCTGAAATGGCCGAGCTCAAGTCCTTGTTCGATCAGGGCAAGGCGAGTTTTGTGGCCAACGTGGGGACCTTGGTTGAGCCGGTGGTCAAGGCTGACCTGGTCAACGGCTTCGCCAATCTCCCCTTGGGCCTGTATTCCCATTCCGACCAGCAATTGCACTGGCAGTCGGGGCTTCCGCAAAGCAGAACGCCGCTGAGCGGCTGGGGCGGTCGCATGGCTGACCTCCTTCGTGACTTGAATGGTGAGAGCGGTGTGTCGATGAATGTCTCTCTGGCCGGTGTGAATTTGTTTCAAAGCGGGTCTGCCACGACCCTGCTGGCGCGGGGGGGCGACAATGTTCCTGAGATTCGGAATTGGCAGGAGTATGCCTTCCGTCATCGGAGGGCGGCCTTGGAGTCGATGTTGGAGGAGGAATATCAAAGTGCCTTTGCCCGATCATTTGCCGCTTCCAAGCGGGAGGCCATTGCCGCAAGTGCTGAGTATCGGGCGGCTCTCGAGGCCATCGCCCCGTTCGAGACCGCCTTTGACTCTACGAACGTCCTCTCCACCCAATTGAAGGCAGTTGCTGAGACTATTGCTGCTCGCAATGGGTTATCAAAGAAAAGACAGACCTTCTTCGTGGAAGTGGGTGGCTGGGATCATCATAGTGGTCTCGAAAACCATCCGGCAATGCTGGGCCAGGTGAGCCGGGCCGTCGGTCAGTTTTTCAACGCGATGGATGAGTTGGGACTGGCGGACCGGGTCACCTTGTTCAGTGCTTCGGATTTTGGACGGACGGTGACGCCCAACGGACGGGGTTCCGACCACGCTTGGGGTGGGCACCATTTTGTGGTGGGAGGAGCTGTCGAAGGTGGAAAGGTTTTTGGCTCCTATCCATCGCTGGAGTTGGGCAATCACTTGGATACCGGAAGAGGGCGCTTCATTCCCACCACCTCGGTGGATGAGTATGTTGCTGACTTGGCGCTATGGATGGGGGTCTCGCCTTCCAATCTGACTGAGCACGTCCTTCCGAATCTTTCGAATTTCCACGATGTTCTGGCAGATGGTCCGCCGTTGGGATTGATGGCGGGCGGGGCATGAGGATGGTCGGACTGGTGCTGGCCTTGCTGGTGCTGCTTTGGCTGGTGCTCCTGACGCCGTGGCGGGGAGGAGGCACGGGGGCGGACGTTGAAGATTCGTCGGGGGTGGCGGAGTCGGGGGACTTGGCAGTGAAGCAGCAAGCGGCGATCCGTTTCGTCGGTGGGGATGATGCGCTGATCCTTCAATTCGGTGCGGAGGGCGGTTCCTTGCGTGGGGATTTGGAAATCCTGCGTGATGTCGTTCGCGATTGCCAACTACTCATGAAGAATTTCGATCGCTACCATCTTCCGGGGAATCCGGAGATCGTGCGTTTCCTACAAGGCGCAAACCCGGATCGCCTGGCATGGCTTCCCAGAGATTTTCCCTTTGTGAACGAGAAAGGTGAGCTCTTGGACCGCCACGGAACGCCGATCTTTTTCCATCGGCTCAGTGGGACAGGATTCGAGTATTGCTCGGCCGGACCCGATGGTGAGCTTTGGACCACTGATGACGTCGTGGTCAAGTGAAGGGCGCTATTTGTGGCGCAGTCGGGAAAGAGTGGTCAGTGCGTAACCCGTGCCGTAGGGCTGGTGGTAGTCGTAAAGGGGAAAGTCCCACCACGAGCCATCCTTTTCCTGCTTCGAGATGATGTGCTGGGCGAGATGAGGAAGGAAGGGCCTTTGCTTTTCGGGCGGGAGCATTTCAAGGCATTCGGTAGCATAATAAAATGCGTAGTAGTAGAAATAGCCGGAGATGGAGAAGTGAGTCTCGTGGGGCACCGGGCGCTTGCGTCCGATATCGAACCAGCCTTCCCGCAGGCAAAGCCGATGCAGCCAATGGGCCAGGAGGTCATCGTTCACCTGCTCATCGCCATAACGGCGGAGGGCGGCAAGGCAAACTTGCGAGCGCCCCAGCGAGCCGGCCGGTCGGTTGATGCCATAGCGGGGACGGAAGCGGTGGTCAAAGGAGTAGACGAAGGACCAGTCGGGGGTGCGTTGCTTACGGATTGAAGCGAGAGCGCGTTCGACCTCCTTGGCGGGCGGGGTGAGGCCAAGGGTCTCCTCTGCATCTTTCAGCGCGAGCAGCACGGTGGCAGTGGTGAAAGAGGTGGGAATGCCGGAGAAGTGGGCGGTGGGATAGTCCATATCGTAGTAGCCCCATCCGCCATTGATGTCTTCGGTGCGCAGAAGTCGTTGGATCTGTTGGGCAGCGAGGTTGCGGAGGCGAGAGCATTTGTCCTCGTCCTCGCGTAGGCGTGGCCCCAGTTGTTGTAGGCTGCGGTGGGATCAACGTTTTTCAGGGTCGGGAGTTTGCGAAACATCCACTCCTCTGCTCGATCGAGGGCCGCGATCACCTCGGGCCGTCGATCGTTGCTGTCGAGCAAGCCGGCCAAGGCAAGCATGGTGGCACCGGAGCGGAAAGCGAGGTGTGAGTCGGGGACGGGGGCGTAGATGTTGAGCCCTTTGGTGCGGGTCGGGCCGCCCCATGAACCGTCCTTGTTTTGTTTGGTGAGGAGGTAATCGACTCCTTTCCGAATCGAGGCTTCCAGCTCCGCCTGATCCAGTGGCGCGATTTCCGGAAGCGCTCCAAGCTCGGGCAGGTTCTGCCCCCTGAGGGGGAGAAGTCCAAGGAGAAAGAAAAGAAAGAGAACCCGCATCAAAATCGGAGAGGTTTAGTTGTCGGGGATGAGAATGACCTGGTCGACTTCCAGGCCCGAGAGGATCTCGGTGCGGCCCTTGGCGCTCCTGCCGGTCTTGACGGGACGGAGTTCGTGTTTTCCATCGGCCATTTTCAGTTTGATGGCGGGTTCACCGTCGGTGCGGGTGATAGCGGCATCGGGCACGCTGATCGCGTTTTCGTTACGGTAGGTCACGAGGGTGACGTCGGCCTTCATGCCGACCAGGAGGGGGGTGTTCTCGGGGACTGTCATGGACATTCCGATCCCATAAGTCCCCTCGGCTGCCGGAGCGCTGGCAAGCGAGGTCAATTCAACTTGGAAGTCGGAGTTCTCGAAACCGGCGATTTTCGCGGTCCCCTTGGTGCCGACGGTGAGACCGAGGAAATCCGACTGCTCTGCGCTTGCATGGAGGACGAAGGCGGACGGTTCGGGCACCAGTGACATCATCACGGTGTTGGCCGGAGCGGTTCCTGATTTAAACAGGAACTTGGAGGTTCCTCCGAGAGCCCAGGACCTGCGATTGACCTCGCCATGGTAGATGATGCCGTCGGCGGGAGCCTTTAGGACCAGAAGGGCACCATCGGCCTCCAATTCGAGAAGGTCTTGGGCGGCGTGAGCAGCATCCCGCTGGGCCTTGGCCACCGCGAGTTCCTTTTCCTGAAGGGCTCGGGGAAGGTTGAGTTGCCCGGTTTCATGAGCCAGCTTGGCTTCCTCGAAGGCCCGACGCAGGTCAACGGCTTGGCGGGGGATCGTCTTTTCGAGGGCCCACTGGGTGCTTTCCTTTGCCTTTGTCAGGGCAAATCGGGCAGATTCGACCGAGGCCCGCTGCCGTTTCAGAATGATCTCTTCGGTCTCTTCGGTGATGCCGTCTTCCTCATACATCTTGAGGAGTTGCTTGAGTTCCTCTTCTTGGTAACTGAGGGAACGTTCGGCGCGGTCGAGGCTTTGCTTGGCATCTTCGATCTGGAGGGCTCGTCCGGTCGTGGTGAAATAGTCGAGGGCTTCCTTGGCGCGGTCATGAGCCAGCTTCAGTCCCTCGAGGCTGTGTTTGGTGGTTGTTTCGAGGTCGGCCCGCTCGCGTTCCAGTTTGGCCAGAGCGATTTGCCGACCTTTGGCGGCTTCCTTGCTTTCTTCGAGATGACGTTGGTATTCGTCCCGCTCAAATTCGATGATGACCTCGTCTTTTTTGACTCGGGTGCCGTGCTCGACCACCCGGGCGATGACGAACTTGGTCCACTGTTTGGGCTCCAGCTGGAAGGGGATGGCTGACTCCGGATAGACCGTGGCCCCAAGGTTCAGGGTTGTTTCGAGAGGAGCGGTCTGAATGGTCAGTTCGGCGGCGGTGAGGAGGCTGGCCAGCGGGATGGTGAAAATAAGGAATGGCTTCATGAACAAGCGTGCTTAGTGACTGCGACGGTAGTTACCTTTGCGAGCGAGGTAAAGTATCCGGTTTTTCTTTGAATTTTGAGAAAGAGGGGCAAGGTCGGTGGCGACTTCGAATCCTGCCTTGCGGAGTTCCTTTTCGAGGTCGGGAACGGGGCGAGTCGAGAGCAGACCGAGCAGACCGCCGTGTTTTAATCGCTCGCGATAGTTCCCGAGGATCGTGGGAGAGGTGATCGACCAAGATTTCGGAGCGAGGGCGTCGAGGTG
>JALQTQ010000112.1 GCA_023263995.1 Akkermansiaceae bacterium
AGGTCGAACTCGGCCTCGCCCCAGGCTTGGGAGGATCCGGTGAGGGTCTTTTGATTGAGTGATTCAAGTTTCAGGGTGATGTAGCCGCCCTCGTGGAACCAGGCGCGGACGTCGTTCTCCTTCATGATGACCTGGTCTTTGAGGCCGTTGAGACCGACGCTCCGCATCACTTTGACGGGAATGTATGCGTCGCCGTATTCGGTGGTGAGGGAAGCGATGCCCTTGTCGATGGCTTTCACGTTGCCATTGACCACGTCGCCGTTGGCAAGACGAATTTCCTGCCCTTCCTCGTTGTTGTTTTCGTCATTTCCCTCTCCCAGCTTGCGAGCGGGAAGGACGCCATCCCACTGAGCCACCGAGATCTTGCTGAAGCGAATCGGGTTTTCATTTTGTGGGACGAGGTGGAGCCATTTGCCCTTGAGGAGGGTGTCATCGGTGCCGGTCCAGGTGCCGATTTCAGTCTCGTCGATGTAGACCGCGCTGGTGCCCTTCTTGGTTCGGTCGAGGTAAATGGTAAAGGTGGCGCTTTCGGCATTGTAAAGGGAGCGGATCGATTCGCTGATGATGTCATTGTTGCGGGCGTTTTGGACATGCCGATAGAGAGCGAGGTAAGAACGCTGAACATTCAGGGAATAGCCGGTGTTGGGATAGCTGCGTTTGCCGTCATCCGAGAACAAGAGAATGCGGAAGTAGGGGGAGGATTTCCAGTCGGCGGTGAAGGATATCTTGGCCTTTTCGGGGATTTCGACTTCGCGAGCGGCGCTAGTTCGGCCCTTGGAGATCATGGCCCGATCCCTGAAGGTCCAGTGTTCTTCAAGATCGCCGGAGGAGGAAATCCAACCCTCTGGCCCGTCCGGTCCCTCATAAAAGGACGGGGATTGGTTGTAGATATCCAGCGACTGGACGAACTTCCGCTTGAGAGTGAGTTGCCCGGCATACCAAGTTTCGAGGATGATCTCCTTGTCATCCAACTTGATCAGGCGTCCGCGAATGGTGTCATGAAAGTTTTGCTGGTAGTGTTCCTTGATGGTGGCGATGGCGTAGTGGTCGGAATCGAGTTTTTCCGGTTTTCCCCGGAGGGTCATTTCGAGGAGGCGATCGGTTTTGAGGGTGGTCGGGCCGGCCAGGGAGGGAGAGTGCAGGGTGAGCCTTTTTTGGGCTCCGTCGATGAAGGTTGGGAAGCCACTGATCTTGGTCTCATCGGCAAAGCTGAGGATAGAAGGCTCCGGATCGGCATCAACTTGGTCCGTGGACGGTTGCTCTCTTTCCTTTTTTTTGGCATCCGGAGCTTCCTGAGCGGGCAGCGCGAGAAGATGGGCGGTGATCAGACGGGCGATGGTGGGACCAAGTTGCACGGAATGGAGGGGCGGGTTGGGGAAAGCTCAGCTTTTGGTGATCGACTTCATGGCACGGCGATCAATTTTCAGCGTGCCGAGCCAAGGGTGGGTGGCCGTGAGAGTCTCGGGATCAAGCTCGATTTTGGAAACGGTGAGATGACCTCCGGTGAGGAGGTTGATGCGGTATCGGCACTGCGGAAAGGTGGTTCCTTCCTCGCGGGCGAAATACATGACCGCGCAGTGACGGAGAGGGACGATGAGAGGGTCGGGATCAAGGTCGGTTTTGATCGCGAAGGATTCATTCTCTTCTGTCGGGTCGTAGGTGCTGATGAAGCCACTGAAGCGGTCGCCTTCCGCCACCGAGAGGGTGTCGAGTTCGTTTCCGGCCCGGGGTTCGAGTCGAAGCGCCCGGGTTCTGGTGTCCCATTCGTTGACTTCAATGTCGCGGACGTTCATGTCGCCACTGGCGTGGTCGAGGCTTTCGAAGATCGCACAGCCCCCGGTGGGGGGCTCGTTGGGGTCGACTCCTTGGCCAATCTTTTCCCCGTCCAGCAACACCGAGATCTGACGGGATTCACGATCGACGAGGACCTCCAAATTCATAGATTTGGCGCTGCGCGAGCGCAAGCTGATGGCGTCATTGAAGAGTCGTTGGTAGGTGGGATCACCGTTCGCCTCGATGAGGATGCGCTGGACCTGGATCCCGGTCGATCCGAGTGAGATGAGATAGGAGTCGCCAGCATGGTTGTTTTCGGTGTTGGTCCGCATTGAACAGAGGTGAATGCGGCAGTTGGGAGAGTTTTCCCAGCTGATGCGGCTGCGGAAGGCAAAGTTGTTTGGGAGGCCGAAATTCCGGCCGATAGTGGATCGTTGCCGTGCCACCAGACTCCCCCCGCTGACGCTCCAGTTACGGTCATTTTCCATGTCCCATTCCTCGAGGTCTCGGGGGCCCCGGTAAATTGGTTTCTGCGGAGTGACACCGAAGAGGAGGGACTTGATCTGCGGGCGTTTTACTACCAAGTCGCCGGTAAACCAAGTTTGGAAAGTGATTGTGGTGTCGTCGAGAGCGATGAGTTCGCCGGGTAAGCGGTCGCCATTCTCGAGAAGGAGTTCTTGCGAATTGACCGGAAGCTCGACGGTGCTTTCGGAGTCGCCCGCGCCGGCAAAGCTGAGCTCGACGAGGTTTTCGTTGAGAATTTCCAGCGGGGTTTCACCGTGCGGGCTCTGAAGTTGAATCAGGCGGTCATCGAGAGCGATCACCTTACCAATGAAGAGGTCTCCATTGCCAAGAGCCAAGCGGTCGGGCTCCTCGCCAAGGAGGGGTGCAGAGAGGAAAAGCGGAAGGAGAAAGAAAGGACGCATGGAATCGGGGGAAGATACTAGAGGTCGTCGAACCAATCGACAAGGTCGGGGGAGCTTTCGACGAAACGGAGGACCGAGGCGGAGTCCAGATTGATCTTGATCTCACCGAGGAAGGGGGAAGTTCCCGTGATGAAGTCGGGACCGGCCGAGACCGGGTTGAGTTTGATCAGCCCGAATGGTTGGTGGACGATGGCCACGGGATCATTCTCCCAAGTCAGGTCCGCAGGAAGGTCTTCGGAATCGAGATCGGTGGATCCCGATTCCTTGAGGATGATGCGGGCGATCTCGTTCACGGGAATGCGGGCGGTGAGGTAGTCGGACTTGATGTGGGCCACGCCATCGGCGATTTTAAGGAGGTCACCGGAGAAGCGGTCGGTGCCGTTCACTAGTAATATCACATCGCGTTCCGAATGGGACATGCTTTGGGCGCTATCCTTCATCCCGTTCCAGGAAGTGATCATCACCTCGGAAATCTTGGTGCGGGCCATCGAAGTGGCATTGAGAATGCCAAAGCCCGAACCGTTGCCCGGCATGCCGGCGAGGTCGGTCCACTGGGCGGCGTAATCTCCGTTGATAAAGAGCATGATAAGCCCCTGCTTGCGGTCGTAGCGAATTTCGAGGTGGGCGTTCTCCTGGTCGGAGAGGGAGCTGCTGCTCCGTCCGGTACTCAACCGTTTCGAAATCGCTTCCCCGGCCTCCGTGAAAGAGTTCCGGGAAAGGTAAGGATAGCTTGAGTTGAGGGTCAGGGTGTAGCCGGAACCGAAGATGAGAGTGTTGTTGCTGTTGCTTTGGGGGATCCAGGGGATGGACTGGAAGGTCGTTCCTTCGCGGAAGTCGATGAGCCGTTCCTCACGCG
Organism: Akkermansiaceae bacterium; assembly: GCA_023263995.1. Taxonomy (GTDB): domain Bacteria; phylum Verrucomicrobiota; class Verrucomicrobiia; order Verrucomicrobiales; family Akkermansiaceae; genus SW10. Next base: position 3,556 of record JALQTQ010000112.1, read on the forward strand.
TTTTTGCGGCTTGGTCTTCTTGTTGGTTCTTGTTCGGAGTTTTCTCCACATCACCGCCGTTCTTCGCTTCGGCTGGAGGAGCAACAGCCTCCCCTGTCACCTCGCTGTCTGGCTCTTTGTTGTCCGGAAGGATGCGGGTGAAGTCGGAAAGGAGAGCGAGGTTGAGATTGAGGCGGCCCTTCCATTCCACCCGGAAACTGAAACGCCCCACATCCGGAATGGGAGTATCGGGAAGAAAGACAAGCGGGGTCGGTCCCAAGTTGTAAAAGGAGGCCCCGGAGTGGACCCAAGGCGAAGGGTTTTCGGGCTGTTCCTCATCCTTCCCTTCTGCGTTCGCCTCTTCGTCCGTCGGGGTCGTGGTGGTTTCTTCGAGGATCATCCAGCCGTCTCCGGTGTAGGGGCCACTGTAGAAAAGGTCGCCATCGAAGGGATTGGGGGTGATCGACTGGAGGTGGGCGCGGGGGATGGTGAGATCGCCGACAACCTCGCTTTTGATCACGAGTGACTGGGCGTCGAGGGAGACGATTTCGCCGGGAATGCGGTCACCGCTGACGAGAGTGAAGAATGAGCTGTTGAGATGCAGTTCAACGGCGCGACCGCCCTTGCGGACGATCTGCCGGACGCTGGGAAGTCCGAAACGGATAGGGCGCTCCATGTCCTTGCGCTCCCAGAGAAGGCCGCTGTCGATTCCCCCGAAGGTTCCATGCATCACGTCACCATTTTCGAAGAGGATGATGTCGTCGCCGGCCGGATCACTCTCCAGGGCCTGACCGGCGTCCTTGGCGGCCTGCCGTGCGAGCGAACTGTCGACGATAAGGCCATCGGGACGGAGGACGATTTCGGAAGACGAGGAGGAAGGAAGAAGGGAAACCAGGAGAAGCGGGAGAGCGGATCTCATTTTTCGTAGATGGGCAGGAAGCGGTAGTTCAGGGCGAGGGAAAGGAGGGCTCCGGCGGTGTTGAAAGAGGCACCTCGGTTGCCAGGGAATGAGCCGTCAGCTCCCTGGATGGCACTCAGGTAGCGGGTGTTTTGTTTGTTCCACTCCTCCCAAATCTTTTCATCGGAATGGAAAAGGGCTTGGGCCATGTAATACTCAAAATAGTAAGCGTAGTGACGTTCCCGGTAGTTGAGGTTCTTGCTGAGATATTTGGTGCTGGCCTCGTAAAGCTTGGTCTTTTTTTGTTTGGCAAGAGACTCACAAAGCACCCCGATGGCGGTGAGGGTGGGTTTGTCGCCCATCGAGGACTGGTAACCGTATCCGCCGTCACTCCCGCGGCACTTCCGCATGTATTTGAGGGCTTTCTCGAGAGCCTCGTCGGGGACCGGGATGCCGGCGTTGCGGGCGGCGTAGAGGGCGACGATCTGGCATCCGGCGATGGAGGTATCGGACGAGGAAGCATCGGGCGAATACCGCCAGCCGCCGAGGGGGTTCCGTTTTTGGGCGCTCAGGATGAGGGCGACGGCTTTCTTGAGGGCGGCCGCGATTTTCGGGTCACGATACATCCCGTAACATTCGGCGAGAGCGAGGGTGGCGAAACCGTGGTTGTACATTGAGTTTCCGATGTAGCCGTTCCCGACGTCCTGTTGTTCCAAGATGAAGTCGATCCCCTTTTTGATGTTCTGGGAATATGGGCCGTGATTGGGGTCTTCCCCGTGAGCGAGGAAGGCCATCACTGCGAGCCCGACGACTCCGGGTTCGTCGCCCACTCCATCCGACCATGAACCATTTTCCTGCTGGGAGGTGGCCAGTGACCGCAAGCCGCGAGTGTAGATGTTTTCCACCGCCGCCGGGATCGGATCTCGGTCCCGTTCCAGTGGGTTCTGGCCGGGTGCCGGGACGAGAGAGGCGAGCAGGAGGAGGGGAATGAGAAACCGCGTCATGGATAGAGAAGAATGGGCGGGGAAGGTTTGCTGGAGGAAACTATTCCGATGGTGTCTTTCGATTGTATCCGTCGAGGGCTTTTTGAAATTCCTGGGGGAGAGTCTGTCCGGAACGGCCAGCCGCGCGGGGGATGCGGCGTTCTTCCGGCTTTTTCCCCTTGTTGGGCCCATTGTTTTCGGTGTTGGCGGAATCGGAATCACCGGTTGAGCCTTCGCCGCCTTGCTCCGATGGGCCGTCTTTGTCCTTGCCGGGCTTTTGGCCTGGTTCCTTTCCCATCATCTGTCCCATCATTTCGAGCATGGCTCCCATGCTTTCCTGACTGCCCTGCGAAGAACTGCTCGATTGCCGTTGCTTGGCGGCCTCGTAGATCTTCTCGATGATTTCGGTTTGCATCGCGATCGTATCGCCGCCGGTATCACCGTCTTCGAGCGAGTCGGTGGTCTTACCCATGAGGGATTCTACCTCCCTGAGCAGGGCGATCACTTTTGGGTCGGTTTGTTCGATGATGAGATCGCGGGTGTTAGCGGACTGCTTGTCCTGGTCGATCGAGACTTCTTCGGCACCCACGAGGTGTTCCTCGATGGCCTTGGCTTTCTCGGCTTCGTTGAGGTTCTTGCCTTGAGGTTTGGTGGGGGGCTCCGCCGCCGAAACGGCCACCGCAGTGAGGGAGGAAACCAAGGTCAGCGTGATATGTTTCATGGGTTGAGTTCGAGGGGGATTATTCCGTGGGGAGATTCAGAGAGCGGCGCAATTGTTCGAGCGAGCGGGTCCGACCGCGGATATTTTGTTCGGCTTGCACCATGCGCATGACCTTGAGCATGAATTCGAAATCCTTTTCCTCTTGGGAACTTCCTCCGCCGCCGCCATCGCCCCCGCCGCCGTCGTCTTTTTCGCCTTCGAGTTTCTGGGCCCAAGCCTTGAGCTGGTCGGACCACTTCTTGGAGAGGCGGGTGGAGCTGTGAATGTGGTTTTGGGTGATTTTTTCGCCCAGTTCCTCGAGCTTCTCGCCGACGAGGGAATCGGCCATCTCATCGACTAGTTCTTTGTGGATCGGTTTCTGCGTCCGGGCAAAGAAGCGTTCGAGGTCTTCGATGATCCAGCGGACGTCATTGGTGAGGGTGCTTTGACGTCCGGAAACTTCCCCCAAAACACGCTCGTGGGCGGGATCGCTGTCATCGGTCCCCGGGGCGCTTCCCGAAGGCAGGAAGTCCTCGGGACCTTTGTTGAGAAAGGTCTCCACGAGGGAAGCGGCGATTGCACTTTGGTCGCTCGCCGCTTTTTTCAGGCGATTGATGAAGGTGGAGGCTTCGAAGTTTTCTTTGGCCTGATTGGCTTTTTGGATGGTCTCCTTCATTTTTTCGACCAGCTCCTTCTGTTTTTGGATGGCGTCCTTGAGGTCCTGCTCGGTTTTTTCGGGAGTCGAGTTGGTTTCTTGGGCATCCTGAAGCTTTTTCTCGACCTCGGGCAGATCGGCTTCGGCCATCTCCTTCATCTCTTGCAGGGCGTCAGCCATTTTTTTCATGGTCTTGGGATCGATTTCGCCATTCTGCGCGGCCTGTTTGAAGATGTCCGCCATCTTCTCGGCCGTGTCCTCCATCTTCTCCTTGTTTTCACTTTCTTTGCCCTCGCTTTCGGCGAGGCGGTCCCGGGAGTCTTGGTCCTGAAGCTCTTCGGCTGATTTTTCTCGATCGAGGCGTTCGTTGTTGTCGAGGTTTTCGATTTCGCGTCGAACCGCTTCTTCCAGTTCACCGATGACCTCATCGAATTTCTGTTGAATGACTTGTGCTTCTTCTTCCTTGGTCATGAGGTAGATCGTGACCGGTTCAGAGTAAACTCGCTCGCTGCCGGGGCGGTAGTCGAGGGTGTAGGCCGAGAGGAAGATGCGCTGTGGGGAGATGCCGTAGGCTTCGGGAGAGAAGATGATGGTTTCGCTGAGTTGGGCGGAAGATGGGTTGCCTTTCTTGAAGACCTGGCTGCCCTGGGCGGGTTCGCCTTCGGTGGGGACGGTGAATTCGCCGGTCCATGAGAGACCGATTTCCTTGAGGCCAAAGTCGTCCTCGGCGTGAATCTGGAACTCCAAGGTCTGGCCTTCGGGTAGCAGAACAAGGCGGTCGATGCCCTGAGTGTAGCAGGAAGGAGGCATGTCGGGGGCGGTCTTGAGCTGGACCGTGAATGAGGTGGAGCCGGCCAGGCCATTGACGTCGGTCCAGGTCACGGGGACCTTGGCGTGGAAACGGCCCAACTCGATGGCTGCGGTGGTGATGGTATTGCCGGCGATCTTTAGGTCGAGGTCGCGGGGGGGGGGGATGTCGACGAGAGGGATGCCATCCTTCTCGGCTTCGGCCTCTCCAGCAGCGGGTGAATCAAGGTCTTCGGGGCTCCCGGCGTCGAGAGGGGCATCTCCGGGAAGTTCCTCTTCCTCGATTTTTTCCGGACGCAGTTGGGCGCGGGCAGCGGCCAGCTCCCGGGAGAAGGTTCCCTCCAGCACCACCGAGCTGCCTTCCACGGTCGTGAGGCTGCCGGTGCGAATGCTGACTTCGCGAGGGGGAAGCTCGAGGTAGGCGGGAAGGGTCACAAGTCCCTTGAACCCGTTGCTTTCAGGACGGACTTGAGGTTCCACCCGGATCTGGTGTTGCGCGTCTCCGGCCTCTACCGTGATGACCCCCTGTGCTTCTTGTTTGGTGAATTGGAAGCGGTAGGTGCCATCTTCATCGAGGGGAGCGGTCATCCACTCTCCTTGACCCCAACGAGCCCGGGCTTCGGTCGGTTTACGGTCACTTTCCTTCTTCAGGGGTGCTTCGAAATCGAAATCTTCGCCCAGAGCCACAATTTTGGGGTTCGGCATGCGGCCAACATCGAATTGGGTATAGGTGTAGTGTTCGGTGTCCGAGAGCGGCATCAGCCAGCGCTTGAAGGCGTTTTCTCCGGCCTTGGGAGCGATGGTGAAGCCAAGAACGATGGCGGCGAAACCAAAAGTGACCGCAAGGGCGAGCTTCTTGTGTCGCGAACGGGGGAGGGCCTGCGTCATGTCGCGTTGAGCGGCTTGATTGGCCACGTGGATCATCGCGGCGGCGCGGAGCTCAGGCGAAAGCGACTCGCGGGTCTCGTCTTGCCCCTGAAGTTCCACGATGCCGAGCAGGCGATCGCCGAGGCGGGGGAATTTTTTGGCGATGAGGCGGGCCAGTTGCTCCTCGCGACGGTGGCCGTAGACCCAACGGCGCACCCAGTAGGGAGCGAAAATGGCGGACAGCGAGGTGCCGGCGATGAGAATGAGAAGGCGAACCAACGAGGAGAGTTCGAGTTGGCGCTCGATCGCAAAAACGATGAGGAAGGAGAAGATCAAGCCAAAGACACCGGCGAGGATGGCCTCGGTAATCTTGATGCGCCACAGGGTTCTTTGAAAGTCGGCAAGTTGTTTGCGCAGGTCTTCGGGGAGGAGGGAGTTCCGGGGGGAGGACGGGGGAGGGACGTCGGCAGGCATCGGATGTCGGAGGGCTCGAGGTAAGAGTTAGTAAACTCGGCGGTCAATCTGTCAAAGAAGCAGGGTGAATGCCAGCGAGATTTTTGATGGCACCTTTTCGGAGGCAACGACCCTCGGTAGCTAGTTTTGTTTGTTTTTTCTCTGGTCGGAGAACCGTCCGATTGCTAAGGATCCCTTAAATTTCAACCCAACATGATTGAATACGCCCGTCAACGCCAGCAGACCATCCCGGAGAGTTTAGTGAAGATTGTGGGTCTGGGAGGAGCGGGGTTGAACATGTTGGACCGGGTGGCCTTGGACGGGATCGAGGGCGCGGAGTTGCTGTCCTTGAACACCGATGTGCGGACGCTGAACGGGACAGTGGCCGGAGAGAAGATTCAACTGGGGCGAAATCTGACGAAGGGATTGGGAGCCGGAGGTGATCCTGAATTAGGGGAAAAAGCCATTTTGGAGGCTGAGGATGAGATTCGCGATTCCCTGCGGGATCGTCAGATTGTTTTTCTTTGCGTGGGGCTTGGAGGCGGAACTGGATCCGGGGCGGCTCCGGTCTTGGTGCGTCTGGCGAGGGAGGCGGGAGCTTTTGTGGTGGTCTTCGCCACGATGCCGTTTGCGTTTGAGGGACGTCGTCGGCGTCATCAGGCCGAGGAATCGCTGAATCAACTGGCGGTCTTGTCGAATGCCTTGGTGACCTTTGATAATGGCCGCATGGGAGAGCTGGTGTTGCCGAAGCAAGGGGTGCACGAGGCCTTTTCAGCTGCCGACCGCATGATTTCCGACAGCATCACTGCCGTCTCGCGCCTCGTGTTGCGTCCCGGATTGATCAACGTGGGGTTGGATGAGCTGATGTCGGCTCTCAAGACCACCCGTTCGCGTTGTTTGTTTGGTTCCGGATTGGGGCGGGGCGAGAATCGGGCCCAGGCGGCTCTGAAGGCCGCCTTGGCTAGTCCGCTGCTCGACCGCGGAGCGCTCCTGGCCGACGCCACCACTGTTTTGGTGCACATCTGCGGCGGCGAGGACATGACCTTGTTTGAGGTGGAACTGCTCATGCAGGGGTTGACCAAGCATATTCCGGAAGAGGCTCATCTCCTTTTCGGGGCAGCGACCGACCGCCAGATGAAAGATGCTCTGAGTGTCACGGTGATCAGCGCGCTTCCCGAAGAACGTCTCCAGATGACTTCGCTGACCGATGAGTTCGTCGATCGGCAAGAGCAGGAAGAGCACGAGGAACCTGTTAAGCCGTCGCTGGAGGACCTCGAGGCGGCTGAAGCGGAGGAATCGGAGGAATCGGAGCAGACTTCGCAGGACGAGGAGGAAGAAGCCTACCTCACCCTGGTGGAGGAGGTGGAGTTCGAGGAAGTCGGAATGGTGGACGATGAGGAAGAGTCCCTTGAGTTGGATGAATCCCTTGAGTTGGATGAGTCGTTTGAG
>JALQTQ010000113.1 GCA_023263995.1 Akkermansiaceae bacterium
AGCATGCTCGCGAGAGCTTCCTTTGCAGTATCAAGCGCATTTGCCATGGGCGGGATGTTACGGTGGTCTGTTCGTTGGTCAAACCCATAACCGGGTCTTCAAAAAACCCGGACTCCCGGCATCGGACTTTCCACGCCTCGCTCTTTTCGTTAAGACCTTGTGCCCATGAGGTGGATTTTTTTCGCCCTCCTGCTCGGTTTCGGCCCGTCCGTCATCGCCGGGTTGAGGTATCTTCCCGCCAATGAGGCTCAGCTCTTGATCAGACGCGACCTCCTCCCACTGGACACTGATGCCATTCGAGAGCTGGCTGGACAGCTGGCCGTGCTGGCCGACGGGCCCTTTCCGAAGTCAGCCAGTCAGATCCGTCACCGATCCCAGCTCCTCACCCTGAGCCTGCGCCTCCTGCCATCGCAGGCACGCGCGCGGGCTATCGAGGAAACATCTCTCAAAGGGGAGGACCGCCCCTATCCGCACCCCGGTGACGTCCAGCGCAGCAAAGAGGCCGTCCTCTCCACCGCCGACTGGCTCACCCTTCTGCCCGATGACTCCCCGGGTCATCATCTTGGCCAGTTGCTCCTCGATATCATGCAACCGGTGGTCATCGACCATCCCTTGCTGGCGCGTCACTCGGTCCAAAACGCCCCGAACCGCTGGAACAAGGTGGTGGCTCGCGTTACTGAGTTTGAGGTCGAAGACCAACCGGTGATTCCCCGCGGGGCTGATCCCCAGCCGAGCAACGGAAAGGAATACGCCACCGTGGCGCTGCTGACCGAGATCCCAATGATCAGCAGCAATGAGGAGGGAACCACCCCGCCTGTTCCCGGCCTCGTCATCACCAGCCTCGTCCTCACGCGCACGCCCTCGCCCAGAAAAACAAATGACAGCGAAAAACACGAGAAAAGGGCCCCGGGACAGATGGTTTTCAAGCCCCAATCCAATTTCGAGGTGACCCCTCTTCACCGCAGCCTGCTCGACTTCTTCGAGACCCACCAAGAACCCCTGCCCTTGCACTACAACCTGAACGTCAACTTCGGGACGCCAGAGAACAAGCGGACCTATCTCTCGCACAACCGAGAAAACCTGGCTGCTCCGCTGGCCATGATGCTGGATTCCGCCGTCACCGGACGCCCGCTTCGCCGCAACACCCTCTTTTTCGCCCGCCTGCGCCCCAGCGGGAAACTCGAAAAACCAGCCCAAGCCTGGGAACTCCTCCTTCACCTCGAAACTCTCAGGCTACCCGGCAAAACCCGCCTCATCGTCGGGTCCGGCATGCTCGAGGAAATGACCGGACTCCTTGTCCTCGACAAGGCCTCCTTCTTCACCCGTTTCGAGGTCTTGGAGGCACCCACCTTCGAGGACGCCCGCGCGCTCTACTTCGAGGATGGAAGCCTCCCCGAAGATCTCCAAGCCGCCCACGACGGCTATCTCGAAGTCCGGGAAAAGGCCGATGAAGCCCACCATCTCGGGAACTTCCTCAGCCTAACCTCGGTCGAGAAACGCCTCGTGCGGGCGCGGGACTTCTCGCCCCGACACCTTTCGGCTCGCATGCTCGCGACCCAAGCCATCCGGCGGCCGACCTACTTCACCCGCCCCGTCGCCGCCGAAGAACTCGACCGCCTGCTCGACCCGGTCTCGCGCTTCCGCTTTGTCATCGGGCAAACGAAAGAACGAGATGTCAAGGAAGCCTACCAAGCAGCCCGTGAAGCGATTGACCCACTGGAACGCTACCTCGAACTCGGCGAGAAGGAACTCCTCACCGAAGCGGTGATTATCCTCAAAAAACTGAACGCGGCTGGCCGCGATGCCTCGCCCGAATCCGATTCCCGCCAGAAAGAATGGCAAAAAGACGTGAGCCAGTTTCAGGGATTACTGGAGGATTACCGTCTCAAATTGAGGCAGATTTATGATCCCAAACCATTTAGAAACAAATAAATTGAAGCTCCCCGGCCGTTTTGCCGGTTGAAAAAAGCTCGTTCCCACCTAGCCTCGGCCCGTCACCATGAAAGTCCGCCTCCTCTCCATCTTCCTGCTCCTATCCTATTTGGTCGCTGCGAACTACCGTCCGCCCAATATGGAAAAGGAGATCTTCAATGCCGATAGTCTCAAAATCGACGCGATCTCCAGAGCCGCTCTCTTCAGCGGTCTCATCTCGGTGGCCCGCGACTTCAACGATGAGGATCACGAAGTCGACTACGAACTCCGTTCAAATGCCCTCGCGATTGCCGGTCGCCTCGACCCCGAATCAGAAACCTTCAAGGACATTGCGGAAGACCTCAAGGCACGGGGCCAAACAGTGGCCGAGGACGACGCCTCAAAGTCTGATGTCTCCGCCAAAATCTACCGCGGCGTCCGGGTCCTGATGCGCGAGAAGGACAACAAGGATAACATGAAATGCGCTTCCTACTGTATTGATATCGCCCTGCGCCTCGATCCCGAAGGACGCAACGCCAAGAAGCTCAAAGATTATCAGGAAGACGCCGGCAAACCCGACTGGAAAGACATGCTGGGCGACGAGATCGCGATTGGCGAAGGCGGAGGCTATGGCCGATCCACCCGCATGGAAGAACGCCGCGAAGAAATCCCCGGCGGAGAAGCGAAGGGCTTCGTCTCCACGGGGGCCGAGATCTATGGGCTTTCAGTGCGCCAACTCTCCAACGGGCGTCACGCCGGTGCCGCCTCTCGTCTGACAGCCCTCGCGCTGAAGGCAGATGACATCGAGGGGATCGAGTTCCACATCGACCAAAAAGTCGGGGACATGACCGGAACCTCGCTCAAGGACGTGGCCAAGCTGATGCGCGCCCGCCATGAAGGCGATGGCCGTATCCCTGCGGGATACCGCGTGACCATTTCCTTTGAGGATCGGGAAACCCCACTCGATGGGCCCTCGGCCGGCACCGCGATGTCCCTGCTTCTCGACTCTCTTTTCACCGGCAATGAACTGGATGACAAATTCGCCGTGACCGGTGCCATTTCCTCGCTTGGCAAGGTCAAGCCGATCGGCGGTGTGGCAGGCAAGATCCGTGGTGCCACCAATAAAGGCTGCAACCTCGTCGGGGTTCCCCATGACAATATCAAGGGGGTTTCCGACATTCTTGTGCTCGATGGCATCGAGAAGCTCATGAAGATCCAAGTCTTCAGCTTCAAGACCCTCGAGGACGCCCTCAAGGTGGCTTCCAAGAACAAACCCGAAGAGGTTCAACAAACCATTGATGACTTCAATAAGGTTGTCGAACTCATCGAGGCCAAAGGCGAGGAATCGCTGAAGCACGCCAAAGTCATTGCCCTCCTTGAGGACGTGGTGAAGAAAATGCCCAATCATGAGTCCGCCCGCGCCCTTCTGAGCGTGGCCAAAGGCGAAGAGCAGAAAATCCTTTCTTTGGGTGGCTCCTTCCACCAGATCGACATTCAGGTGGCCGGGCTGCGCGATGCCCTGCGGAAAATGATGTTCTCCGGTGAAGTCCGACTCAGCTCGGCCGAGCAGGAACTCGTCAAGGAGGGCTACACCGAGCTGAAGGAGGTTTCTTCCAAACTCGACAAGCGTCTCAAAGACTACGATGAGAAAATCCTCAAAGTGCTGGGGATCCTCTCGGAAGGCCGCCGGGATGATGAGGATGATGAAGACTTCACGAATCGTTTCAAAAAGGCCTGGGAGGCCTGCGACGTGGAACGCAAAAAGCTCATGGAAAATCCGGAAATCGTGGAGGAACTCTACGGCTAAAACTAGCAGACCCTCCGCACTCCGTGATCGCCCGGCTCAGCAGAGCCGGGCTTTTTTTGGCCCGGGCTTTTACTGATCCTCCCCGTCATTACCGAAGCCGAGCTCCAAGCCGTGGACTTCCCACCGGGCTGCCATGTCCTTCTCCACCTCATCCATGGGACGGTCGCGAAAGAGCTCCTTCATGGTGTCGGGCACCATGGCCTTCCGCCGCTCAGCAAGTTCGGCCTTTTTTTGCTCAAGCTCCTCGGGCGTGGAATAGCGGATCGTCTTGGGAAAGTTTTTCTCAAAGTCGGTCAAAAAGCGAAAACCGTTGCGCATCCCGGTGGCCTTTCCATCGTCCTCCAGAAACATGAAGTAACTGACCAAAAGCATGCACTGCCCGAGAAATCGCCGGCGTTCATCCTCGTCGGCCGGTCCTGCCATGGTCTGCCCCACGAGGTCCCCCATCGTCATCATTTCGATCTCCTTCTTGAAGATGGCCCCTTGCCCCGCCCCCCCCTTTCCCAGCAGCAAATCCCGGATTTGTGGCAGGATTTCGGTGAAGTCGAGCGATCCTTTCTCGTAAACTGCGGCGTTGAGGACATTCGGAAATCCTTCATTGAACCAATCCTTGAAAGTTTGCCGGTAAAGCTCGGGGATCATGGCCCGACTGATATTGAGAATCATCTGCCCGGCCAGTCGCCGATGGCCTTCGGAACTTCCCCGGCCGGTGGAACCAAGCCCCAGGGCCTCGAGGCAAAGTTTGACCTTTCCGGTCACCGGGTCCATCTGGCTTGGCACCGCCGGATTTTCTCCGGCCTCGGCCCAGTCCTTCTTTTTACCGTAAGTGCGGATCTCGTATTTGCCCTCAATCAGCGCGGAGCGGAAAGCCAAACCGAAGGGAAGCGATTCACAATACATCTTCGTCAATTCGCAAGCCTCCAACATCGCCATCACCGCCTTGTCGGTGATCCGGTCATCGGCCACGATACGGAAGTGGGGCGAGGAGTAGATCACCCCGTCCTCACTCTTCTCCTCCTCGATTTTCAAGGGCTCGGTGAGCGAAATCTTTTTCAAAACGGGACGATCCCACGCGGGATCGGGCACATCCTTTTTCGGCCCATCAATAGGCGGGTTCTCAGTCGCTTCCGGGGCGGGCTTACCAGCCTCCCTGGCTTCCTTCATCTCCAAATCGATGAGGTAGGCGAGATCCTCGCGGCTAAGATTGGTGAAGGGCACGGTGACCTCACGCTCGTTCTTGAGCCGGAGCACCACTGCGTCCTTTGATTGGGAGACAAATTCCGCCTCGATCTTGCGGCCCTTGGTATCGGTCCAAATCCGCCCCCCGGCCTGGCTCATCGCCAGCCCCAGCAGGGCGCCCAAAGTCAACGTCTTTTTCACGAGTAGGATCGTGCTCCTTTCCCTGCCATTTTCAAAGCCACAAAATCAAAGACCCACCCCGATTTTGAGATCGATCGGCACCTTGACCACCTCAAGGTCGGTCCAGACCTCAAGACCCATCACCAATTCCTCGGGCTTCACTTTGAAACGATAACTCGTCTGGTAAGTCTTCTTCCCAAACATCCCCATCGAACTCCACATTCCTCGTTCACTTTCCAGCTCCTTACCCTCGGCTCCGTAAAACACGACCCGACGAAAGCTCTTGAGATCCACCGCTGATTCCAAGGTGATCTCGAGTTTACCTTCGCCCCACTCGGGCTTTTCGGCTTCCTTGATGGTGAAGGTTTCACCGCCCACAACCACCTTCTGGCCTTTTTTCACAGCCGCTTTTTCTGACTTCTTGAGCTCGCTCTTGGAGGCCAGGGACAGCACCAACTCACCCACGACCGTGATGCTGGTGGCTCCGGAAGCAGGCAAGGCGTCACTTTCCAGGGTGGTCATCAGGGCCTTCCGGCTCTCGCTTTCCTGCTCCATCCCGAAGGAGAAAGGCTGGTCTGAAAAGCGCCGCTTCACCTTGAGGAAGTCCTTCCCTTTGTCATCGCCAAAGCGTGAAAGGGTGCTCTTCTCCTTGTTGAATCCGACAATCGCCTTTTCATCGCTTTTCAACAACAGAGCGACATTGATTCCAGGTGACCAGTTGAAGGCTCGTAGTTCCTCTTTCGATCCCTCTTCCTGGTATTCCTTACCCACCACTTGTAAGCCGGCCACCGAAACCCCGACGTCGCCCCAAGCGAACGAAGACAAAGCAAGGAGAGAGGCAGCCAGCGGAATTTTCTTCATGGCGGCAGGCTAGCAGGGCCCCTGCCCGTCCGCAAGATTACCTTCGCTCGCCCAGCGGCTCCGGTATCGTCGGGCTACCGTTTGCCAATGACCAAAAAGACCTTGTGTGAGAAGTAGCGCTCCAAGCGGTCAGGAAAAATCGTCAGTTTGATGCCCCCCAGTCTCGTTCCATCACCGTTTTAGGCTACGCCCCGCGCCCGTGAACACTCAAGCCGTGTACCCCGCAACCACGAGAATGATCCCAATCGCTCCAAGAGAGGGACCGCGCGCCAACGCTCGGTATGACAAGCTTCTTGATTTTTGAGGGACAAGGCCACACCTCGGAATCGTTGCTCTTATCTCATTTGAGAAGTGATCCGATGATCCTTCCTGGTCCAGGCCTCCAAGGAGGTCGGCGAGGTGTTCATGGTGGGTGAAGATGAGGCCCTGGGTCTTTTCACTCAACTCCGCGAGGACCGGGAGCAAGGCCTTCACCCTCTCGTCGTCAAAAGTCATGAGGAGGTCATCGAGGATGAGTGGCATGGCCGGGTGGTTCTCGAGATGAAGGTCGATGGCCGCGAGGAGCAGGGCCAGAAAAAGCTGGTCCCGGGTCCCCTCGGACAAACCGTCGGCCGGGGCTTCCTCGCCCGATGCCCTGATCGCCAGCAAGCGGACGACATCGTGATCGTCCTCGTGGGCCTGCTCCTGAAGAGCTCGGAAATCAGCCTCCGCTTTCTCCAATGCCGCTTGCAAGCCGGGGGCATCGTTATCGAGCCGTGACAACTGGACGGCCAAGGCCTGCCGCTGGTTTCTACGCTGCTTGGCGTCTTCAAAGAGCTCGGAAAGCACCGAGCCGGACGCTTCAACCCCGAGAGCTTGGGCACAGTCCGAAAGGGTCTCGCGGTATTCCCGCAGGAAGCTTTCTTTTTCCTCCAACTCGTTCGTAAGTTCGAGTCGCTCGATGAGATGAGAGCGGGTCAGGACGCGCGATTCAACCTCGCGAAGGGCTCTCTGGCCCGAGAGAGCGGGATCGAGATCAATGACTTTGCAAAGGTCTCGCCATTGTTCGCGCAACCTCCCGAGTTCCCCTTCCCCGGCGGTGATTTCCGGCAATAACTGATCACGTTTCGATTGTTCGGACGCGAGTTGGCTTTTCCTTGCCTCCCGGTTCCCTTGGTCTTCGAGCCTCTTCTCAAGCTCTCGCCGCAGTCGGCGATCTCCTTCCTCGAAATCCTCTCCTCCCAGCCTGGCAAGCAGGGCCTTCTCTTCCTCGCGCAGACGGGCAACCCGGCCTTTCAAGCCTTCAATCTGATCGTCCATGCCGCAAAGCTCCGTCCAGTCCTCGCGCCAAGCAATGAAATCGACCGGGAGTTGGCCCTCCTTGCGGGCAAAGCGATTTCGCCAAGAGGCGGTCCAGGCCTCGTGAGCTTGGCGGGCGCTCGAGAGATCGTCCTCGCGATCCTTCCTTTTGGCCTCCAGCAACTCGAGACGGGCCCGATGTCCGGAGGCCGCCGCCACAAGGCCGGCATCACGACGCAAGGCATCGGCGATGTCATCGGCCGAACGAATGGCCAGAGTAAGCTCGTCCTTTGGTTCGCCCGATAAAGGATATTTCCCCAGACGGCATCGCGATGATTTCGAGGTCACCGATCGAACAAGGCGCATAAGGGGCATGCCGGGGGGTACCGGTCAGGCTGGTGTGGAGAAGCCCGATGTGAAACCGGCCGGCGGTTCCTTCTGGATGATCGGGCACCAGATTTTCGGTCACTGCTGTTCGCGCAAATCCCTGCCCGTGAATGGTAACCGGGAGCCCCGGCACTACCAAACTCCCCGGTTTCCGGACCGGCCGGAAGGTGACGTTCTCCGGCAGTGTGAGAGCCTTGGTGATGACCGATTCCGCATCGTGATTTCCCCGAATGGCCACCACCGGGATCTTGGCTTCTTGGAGACGAAGCATCTCCCGATGAAAGAAGAGAACCGTTCTATAATCTTTCTGGTCCCCCTCATAGAGATCACCCGCGATCACCACGAAAGAGACCTTTTCCGCAAGGGCGAGATCGACAAGAGCGCTCAATGCGCGACGAGTGGCCCCGCAAATTTCCTCCACCGGAGCACCTTCGTGATGCGACAAGCCACGAAGCGGACGGTCAAGATGCAGGTCGGCTGCATAGAGGAAGGACAACGTCTTCTGTCGAAACTTCAAAAGACAACTCGTCTGGTCGAGAAGGGAATCCTGAACCTAAGATTGCAACCACGACACCACCCGCTCGAGGACCTCCCGGTTGGCCATCATGAAGGTATGGTCGGCATCCACCACTGCGAACTTTCGCACTCCCGGCAATCGCCCGCCCTCCACCGTGACAATCCCGTCGTTCTCACCCTCCAACAAAAAACGAAAAAAAGGAACGAGGCATCGCCGTCCCATAATGACATCAACCCTTTGTCCTACCGGAAAATTTGGCACGTCCTCGCAGACCTTGTCGGTCGACAAGCTCATCCCGCCGGGACCGAGGGAATATTTTCCCAGAGGGGAATCCGCCAGCCAGTCAATGATCTCGCTGCCATGGTTGGGCGGGGCCAGCATCACAACCCCACCGGTCACCAGATCAGGCCGCTTCGCGGCGAGACACCGCAACACAATTCCACCCATCGAGTGGGTCACAAAGTGGGTCGTCTTCTGGCTAGGAGGAAGGGCTCCCGCCACCTCCTCGACCAATTCGGGCAAAGGCTTGCGAAACGAGGGATAGGGAATGCTCAAGGTCTCAAGGCCGACCGCATTCAGATGCCGGGCAAGCACCTCCATGGCCCAGACACTGCGCCACAAGCCGTGTAAAAGAACCACCCGGTCACCCGGGCCAGGGCGATGTCGCGATTGATGCCAAGGCAGCGGTGGAATCATCATTTGAAGCACATTGATCACACGCAGGATTGGACCACCAATGCTCTTTCCGGCAAAATCGACTTTCTTCATCGTAACATCGATTGAGTCAATTTTAATCCCAACTCCATTGTCAAAATTGTCACACTTTTGTTTGACATGAAATCACTCTCTTTCAAGACTACAGAACACGCACGCAATACCAAATAATCCGCCCCCTTGACGGGGGGCGGATTTTTCATGAGGAAGCTGCCGGACAAGATGCTTCAGCGTGCCTCGATCGCGGTAATCGCGCGTGCCACGATGATACGCAGTTCCTCATCTGTGGCATCCTGATATTTTGCGAGAGCGGGCAGGGCGAGAGTGCTGCCCACCGATCCCAGCAAGGTTGCTGCTGCCTTGCGCAGGCGCATGGGGGAAGAATCAAGGTGCTCGATCAGGCGGGGCTCAGCCACCGACCCGATCAGGGCATACTGACTGCTCCAGAACTCAGGCTCAGCGGACCAGAGCTCGTCCACAAAGGCCAAGGCGCGGGGCATTTTGTTTTCGATGAGGTATTCGAGGTATTCGGCGGGCACCTTTTCCTTGTCTGCAATCCACGCGGCGACCTTGTCGGCAACCACGGCCAGAGCGGCTTGGTTGCCGCTGGCCCATCGACGGAAGCCCTTGGCAAGATCATGCCGTAACTCCTCGTCGGTCTCACTCCCCAACAAACGCATGAACTCCACCACCACCTGTTCTTGATATTCCAGTTCGACCTCGGCAGGCACCCCCGCAAGATTCTTGACCGCAGTCTTGACTTGATCCGGGCTCAAGGCGCTCAACGCCCTGTAGTTGTTCGAGAAAAAAGCACGATCTCCGGGCTTCTCCCCGGTGGCGACCGGATCATCGTCCGGTCCGGCATCAAGCAGAGCCGAGAGTTTGAGCTCGATCAGGCGAAGTTCGGGATGGGTCACCGCCCGCCCGAGACGCGGGTCACAAAGTCTCACCGCCTCATCAAAATCAATGGGGAACCCCGAAATCACCATCAGGCTGTCTCGCTTGTCCAGCCCTCGTTCATAACGATTGATCCCTTCCTCGGGCGGAATGGAGAATGCCCGCATGAAGTATTGCTCAAGCTTGAAATACTGACCCGGCTTGAGGTCTTCCACGAAGATGGCAACGAGATGATTCTGGGCTGCCGGACCGAAACGCTCGCCGAGCAAGCGAAGCCGTCGCTCAACCGCGTCATAGCCCACCTTGGTCTTCAGTTCCATATCGCTGAGCACCACCGGTCTCTCCGGCTTCTCGGAATCTTGGGAAAAAACCGGGGCGTCCTCGTTGACCGTCGGGGTGAACAAGACCGGGCGGGTCCCCGTCAGGGCGGCGAGAATGCCCATCAGCACGAGAGCCAGCAGGGTGGCCTGAATGCGCCAATTTTTGGCCCCGTAAACCACCAATCCTAGCTAAACGACTCCAATGAAGGACGCCAAGATCGTCCTTTTGGTCATTTCAACGTCTTGGAAGATCCCGTTGGGTGCGGTGCCCAAGAAAAAG
>JALQTQ010000114.1 GCA_023263995.1 Akkermansiaceae bacterium
GATTCTTGCAAAAACAGCAAAACCAACTCTATTGAAGTCATTAAAAATAGAAGTCGAATATTTTGACAATAAGTTCAAAAACTGCATGTAACTTAAACTAAAAAGATCGTTTGCATTTGTTGGCCGCCAATTCGTTCCGTTTAACAAATCGGCGATTGCCACCACCTCCTCGAAATCTGGCAAGCCCACCAAAGAGGAGCAGACCGCGGACAACAGCCGCGATTCCAAGGAAGAAAAGGCCTGATCGCCAGACGCTTTCATGACCGACATGCCCGCCAAGCTCCACTTCCTGTGCTTTTTTCTGACCGCTTGGTCCGTCCTGGGCGGAGAAGAGGACAAGACGGCGCAACAAAGGTCGACGGAAGCTCCCCGAGTCCTCTTCGCCCTGAAACAAGTTCATCGTGAGAGCGAGCCACTGCTCGCGGCCATCAATCGGGGGAAGACCCCACCGTCGGGATACGAAAAGATTCCCCTGAGGATTACCAATGAAGATGGCCAGCAGGTCGATCAGACTCCCATCCTCATCAGCCAAAAATCCATCATTACGGAGAACCACATCCAGCGCGTGGTCCCAACCGATCAGGACGGTGTGGCCTACGTAAAGCTCAACCGAAAAGGGGCCAGACTTCTCAACGCCGCGACCAAGAAAATGGAACTCGGCCGGGACCGTATCGCCATCGTTTTCCGTGACCAGTGCCTGCTTGCACCCGTGATTCAAGCAGTCCTTTCCGACGCCTTTCTCATCGAGGGACTCAATGAAAAGGCGGAACTCGATTGCGTGATCAAGGCACTGACCCCCAAAGAAACCAACTGATCTTACACCCCTCATCAACAAACACCCATGGATCTCAAAGATTATCCCCTGCTCGTCGTCTTTGCCGGCATCCTCATTGTCGCGCTGATTTTCTGGTATGTCGCGAGCGAGGTTGACCGTCGCAGGCGGAATATCGGCTCCGTCGCCATCGGGGTCGTCATCGCTCTCTGTGTCGCGGCCGTCTTTCCACCCAGCGAGAAACTCAAGGGCGGAATCGATCTCATCGGGGGGTCCTCTTTCATTGTCCAGATCAAGCCCGGGTTGGATGACGACAATAATCCGCTCCCGGTCAATCCCGGTGCCATCGAGCAGGCCAAGTCCACGCTCAGCAAACGCCTCTCCAATTCCGGGCTTAATGACATCTTGATGCAGCCACTCGGCAACGACCGCCTCATCATCGAAATGCCCGGGGTCGGCCAGGAACGCCGTGACGAGATTCGCGAAACAATCGAAAAGACCGCCCGCCTGCTCCTGAAAGAAGTCCACCCCAACAGCGAGAGCCTGATCGGAGCCATCGAAGGAGGCGAGCCCACTCCGCCGGGATACAAGGTCTACCCCATGCGCCTGACCGATGAGGACAACAAGATCATCGGGCAAACCAAGATCCTCCTGAAGTCGAAGAATATCGTCGGAGGCGACTCGGTCCAGCTGGCCCAACCAACCGGACAGACCGGCGTGGTGGCAGTCACTCTGAATCAGGAAGGTGGCAAGCGACTCGAAAACACAACCTCCCGCATGGAGACCGGGCGCGACCGCATGGCGGTGGTGCTCGACGGCGAGGTTCTTATTGCCCCCACCGTCAATGCGATTCTGACCCGTAGTTTCGTGATTGAAGGGCTTGACGGCAAGGCCGAGGTCAAGTCGATCTCGGAGGCTCTCAATAACCCGCTCAAGAACCCCCTTGAAATCCTCTCGGAACGAAACGTCACTCCCCGCTATGGTCGGGAAGTGATCCGCCAAGGGGTGACTGCGGCCATTGCCGGACTCGCCCTGACCCTCATTTTTGTCCTCCTCTATTACCGCTTCGCCGGGCTCGTGGCCTTGGCCGGTCTCGTTATCAACCTCCTTATCCTCTTCGGAGCGATGGCGATGTTCGGTGCCACCTTTACCCTGCCAGGAATCGCTGGAATCATCCTGACCATCGGGGTAGCGGTCGATGCCAACGTGCTCATCTACGAACGACTCCGCGAAGAGATGTCGGCCGGCAAGTCGCTCGGCAATGCCCTCAAGGCGGCCTACGAAAAGGCCTTCAGTGCAATCTTCGACGCCAACATCACCACTCTCTTGACGGCCATCATCCTGCTTTGGCGGGCCTCGGACCAAATGAAGGGCTTCGCCATCACCCTGACGATCGGGATTCTCTCCTCGATGTTCGCGGCCCTCCTCGTAACCCGCGTCCTTTTCTTCTGGGGAACCGACAGCAAGGCCCTCAAGAAACTCAGCTTCATGAACCTGATCCCCGAGAAGACGATCAGCTTCATGGAAATGCGCAAGATCGCCTTCCCCCTCTCGGCCCTCCTTTTCATCGGATCACTCGTGGTGATGGGCACCAAGCGCGACTCGGCCCTCGGCATCGATTTCCTGGGTGGCAGTATCGTCAATATCCAACTGGAAGCAGATCAAACCCTCGAGGCGGCCACCGTCCGCGATGCCATCAGTGACCTCACCCTCCAGAAAAATGCCACCGTCCAGGTCGAACAACCGGTGGGCGGCGAAGGTGATCTCGTCTCCATCAAGTGCGATGCCGAGGATCTGAAGGCAGTCGAAGAGGAACTGCGGAAAGACATCCCCCTCCTCGCCGAGCTCACTTCCGATGGGGAATACAAAGTGGAAATCACCGACGAGAGTATCTCGGCCTCACTCGGAGACGAGTTCTTCTACAATTCCCTCTGGGCCCTCGGAATCGGCCTCTTCGCCGTTCTCATCTACATCAGTCTGCGCTTTGAATTCTCTTTCGCCATCGGGGCTTTCGCTGCGCTCTTCCACGACATTGTGATCGCCATCGGGATCGTGATCCTCTGCGGCACCGAACTCTCGCTGATCCATGTCGGGGCCTTCCTGACGATCGCCGGTTACTCCATCAACGACACCATCGTGGTTTTCGACCGCCTGCGCGAGACTCTTCGCAGCAAGCGCGGGAATGTCGCGGATGTCATGAACTACGCCATCAACGCCACCCTCTCGCGGACCATCCTGACCTCGGTGACGACTTTCGTCGCGGTGTTTGTCCTCTGGATCTTCGGCGGTTCGGCTCTCAAGGACTTCTCCTTCGCGATCATGATCGGGGTGGTGGTGGGAACCTACTCCTCGATCTTCATCGCCGCTCCGGTGGTCTATCTCTGGAGCAAGAGCCGCGGCACCAACCTCCGCAAGGAACTCCTCGATGCCAGCTTCGACATGTCGACCGGCGTAGAACCTTCGAAAGTCGACTGATCCCCTTTCTCCAGCGCCCTGTCCCTCGGTTCATTTCCGAGGGTTGCCCGAGCGGGTAGTGACCGCTATCTTGTCCGCGATGAGATTTCTCCTTTCGCTGGGCCTCTTTGTTGGGTCCCTTGTGATCGCTTCCGGGCAAGACGACGCGACCGTGCTCGAGGACGACGGATCACGGGTTTCGGTCCTCGGCTACCACGTCTTCCATCCCACCAAGGAGGCGACTCAGATGCTCATTCCGACGGCAAAGTTCCGCAAGCAGATGGAGATCATCAAGAGTTCAAGCATCCCGGTGATCAGTCTCGAACAGTTTCTGAGTTGGCGCCAGGGGACGGGCACGCTCCCGCCACAATCCATTCTCATCACCATGGATGACGGTTGGCGCTCGGTGTATCACGAGGCCTTCCCGATCATGAAGGAACTCAAGCTCCCCTTCACCATTTACCTCTACAAAAATTACGTCGGCACCAGCCGCGGTGGGCGGGCCCTTTCACTTGAAATGATCCGGGAAATGATCGACAGCGGCCTTTGCTCCATCGGGTCTCATTCAGTGAGCCATCCCTTCCCGAGCGAGGTGAAAAAGGCGGCCGCAAAGGGCCCTGAGGAATACGAAATGTTCCTGCGGAATGAGCTCGGCACTTCCAAGTCCTTTCTCGAAGAGACCTTCGGGGCCACTCTTACCACTTACGCCTACCCCGGTGGATACCACACCCCGGAGATGTTCCTTCTCGCAAAGGAGTATGGATACGATCAGCTCTTTACGGTGAAGCCAGGGAAGGTCCGACGAGACACCCCAGCCGAAACCCTGCCCCGCTACATTGTCCTCGGGAATCACGACGGAGCCTTCAACGCCGCCATGGTCTTCCGGAATGGCTCTCGTCTCATCACCCCACCAGTGGTTCTCCCCCACCCCGTCAAGCCCAGCCCGGGCGAGTTGGTGGAGTCGCGCCTCCCCTTCATTCGCGTCGATCTCTCAGGGGTTGCTGACCTTGACCCCGATTCCGTGATCATCCGGGTGGCCGGTTTCGGTCAAGTCCCCCACCGCCAACTCCCCGACCAAAAGATCTTCGAGTGGCAAGTCATCCGCCCCCTCCGCCAGCCCGCTTGCGAGGTCACCGCACAATGGCGACTCATAGGAGCCGATCACGACGAGCCTCAAATGAGATGGTCATTCCAGATTGATCGAGAAGCGTCATACCAAGCAAGATAGCAATTTTTGACATTCTCATTCAGAAGAAGAGGATGATTTCAGGAATAAAACGGAATTTTTTGGATTAAAATCTGCTAGAAAATTCCGTTTTCCCGATAAATCAGGCATTTTCTCTTGTCAGGATCGACTCGAGATGAAATTTTTCTCTCGCAACCTGCAAACATCATGAGCGATCAACAACTTGACGGTGCCCAAGCCTTAATCAAGACCCTCGATGAGCTTGGGATCGAGTTCATCTTCGGCTATTCTGGGGGAGCTGCGATTCCCATCTTCGATGCTCTCGAGACGGTTGAAACCAAGATGAAGTTCATCCTGGTTCGCCATGAACAGGGAGCGGTCCACATGGCCGACGGTTACGCCCGGGCCACCGGGAAACCGGCTGCCGTCCTCGTGACCTCGGGTCCCGGAGCTGGAAACACCGTCACCGGTCTGATGACCGCACACATGGACTCGGTGCCCATGCTCGTGATTTGTGGACAGCAGGTGACTTGGATGTTGGGCAAGGATGCCTTCCAAGAAGCGGATATCTTTGGCATCACCATCCCGGTGGTGAAGCACAACTACCTCGTCAAAGAGACCAATGATCTGGTCCGGGTGGCCCGAGAAGCTCATCACATCGCCACCACCGGGCGCCCCGGCCCGGTCCTCATCGACGTCCCCAAAGACGTCTCCTCAGGCCCCTTCACTGCTGAGATGGAGCCCGAGTTGGATCTCCCCGGCTATGATCCTTACGAATCCTACAACATCGATCCTGATTCGGTCAGCAAAGCCGCCGAGTTGATCCGAAACGCCAAACGCCCGGTCATTTTGGCCGGCCAAGGCACCATGATTTCCCGGGCCGACCATGAACTCATGGAATTGGCGCAGATTCTCAAGGCTCCAGTGACCACCACCCTGCTTGGCAAGGGGGTCTTCCCCGAGACCCACGACCTCAGTCTGGGGATGCTCGGCATGCACGGCACGGCCTACGCCAACAAAGCAATGGTGGAATGCGACCTCCTGATCAACGTGGGTTCGCGATTTGACGACCGCATTATCGGACAACCGGACAAATTCTGTGCCGACGCCAAGATCATCCACATCGACATCGATCCCGCTGAGATGGATAAGATGATCCGGCCCGACATTCAGATCGTGGGCGACGCCAAGGCGGCTCTCACCCTGCTCAACAAGGAGGTCGTTCCGCTCGAAACCGCTCCATGGCTCGAAACGCTCAACAGTTACAAGAAGCGCTTCCCCTTGACCTACAAGAAGCAAGGTGGTCTCCGCATGCAGCAAGTGATCGAGGAGCTCTATGAACAAACCAAGGGTGAAGCGATCGTTTCGACTGACGTCGGCCAGCACCAAATGTGGGCCGCCCAATTTTACAAGAACAACGAGTCCTACCACTGGTTGTCGTCGGGAGGGGCTGGCACGATGGGCTTCGGCTTCCCGGCCGCCATCGGCGCTCAACTAGCTTGTCCCGACAAAACGGTGCTTGCGATTGTGGGCGATGGCGGTTTTCAGATGACTCTCTTCGAATTGGCGACCGCCGCCATACACAAACTCCCAATCAAGATCGTGGTCCTCAACAACCATTACCTGGGCATGGTCCGCCAATGGCAGGAATTGTTCTTCGAAAATCGGGAGTCGGGGGTCGATCTCGATGGTAACCCGGACTTTTGCAAACTGGCCGGGGCCTATGGTATCCCCAGCGTTCACTTCAAGCGTCCAGCCGACTGCGGATGCAAGATCGAGGAGGCTCTGGCTTACAACGACGGCCCAATCCTCATTCATGCCGAGTGTGTGAAGTACGAGAATGTCTTCCCCATGATCCCCGCCGGGGCGGCCCTTGAAGACATGATCACCGAGCCACCGAAGACCCAAATGGCCAAGCCGGTGGGCTCGACCTAGGCCGCCGGCTCATGGAATTTCAACCCAACGCTTCAAGCCATGCCCAAGTCACAGACCATCGTCACCACCGATACGCCTTCCAAGGGAACCCACCACGGCGAATCAAACACCCTGTCCATCCTCGTCAACAACAGCCCCGGGGTCCTGATGCGGATCTGCCAGGTCTTCTCCCGACGGGCCTACAACATCGATTCGCTCGTCGTTTCCGAAGGTCGCAGCGGAGCTTTCTCGCGGATGACCATCGACATCTCCGGTAACCCGCAGGGATTCGATCAGATCATCAAGCAGGTCAACAAGCTCATTGATGTCATTCACTGCCATGAACACACTGCCGAAAACTCGGTGGTGCGCGAGATGCTTCTGGTCAAGATCATCGCCGACAAAGAAGAGCGCTCAGCCGCTCTCCAAGTCATCGAGCACTTCGCGGGTAAGACGATCGACATGAGCCCCACCTCGATGATCGCGATGTTCACCGGCACCACCAGCAAACTCGACGCCGTCGTTCTCATGCTGGGACAGTTCGAGGTCATCGAAACCGTCCGCACCGGCAAGGTTGTCATGGCACGTGGCAACCAAGAGACATAGGCCTAACCGGGGCGCTCGTCGTTTCCCCTATCCCCTGATCAAGCATTCGCTCTGCCGAATTGTTCCTCCTTTGTTCCCAAAGTGGCTCTCTTGGCACTCGTACTTGTTTTGGGCTGGTTTTGCGCAATTCGCATGGTCAGAACGCAAGAGAATGCGTCAAGCTACGAAATCAAGCGCATCAATTCCGGCTACCACACCGACACTTTAAACAAGAAGTAGAAGCAGGTCGCCAAAGGATTCCACCCCCGCTCTCCCTTCATCGACCAGACGGCCGATGGTGTTGGGAGAGAGCGGCGCAAGCCGCTCACCGCGACGCGTTCCCGATGGCTTATTGATTGAAGTCTTCTTGGGTATACATCTCGCCGGCTCCGCGATCGCTGGTAGACTCCCGAATCTTGGCGACTTGAGACTCTTCCACTCGGGTGGCTCGATTGGACCAGTTGGCCCGGATGTAGGTGGCTAGGTCGGCAATGTCCCGGTCCTTGATGGTGGGATTGACGCCAAGCCCAGGCATGAAGGCTTGGGGCGTAAATTTCTTCCCATTGATCATGATCGGCCCGGTCAATCCATGAAGGAGAATCTTGACCAACCGATCCTCACTGTCGGTCACCCAGTTGGAGCCATCAAGTTGCGGCCCAAGGTTTTCGAGACCACTACCATCGGCCCCATGGCAGCCGATACAGGCGGCGGTGGTGCTGTAGAGGGTCTGGCCGCGCTTAAAAGATGCCAAATGCTCGCCCCGTAGCAGAGTAGCGGGATCGAATTCCTTCTGGGGACCCTTCTTGAGTTGATTGAGCCATGTGTCGAAGTCCTTCTCGCTGAAGCGACCGTTGTTGACACGGTCGAAGAGCCGAGCATTTCCAGCCAGCCCCATAATGGTTGCTTCCCGAACGAATGAAACCTGAGAGTGTTGCATGAGAAGAGCAACGAGCGCCTCTTGAGCCGTAAGGGACGCTGTCGTCGCAAGGACCCGGGCTTGATAGGGCAGGGTCATGGGCTTGGCCGGCAGAGCAGACACCTCCGGCTCCAAATTGATCAGCTCAGCACTGGGTAGAGAGAGGGCGGCGTAGAGTGCAGTCGCCACCACCTCCTCATTCATCGAAGACAAGGCCCCCTTGAGGTGCTCACCCCTGAGAGCCCCGAGGCCCTCGAGAGTCCAGATCAAATGCATCGTGGCAAGATTATCAGCCGCGCCTGTGGCAAGAGCCTTGATGATCGGTGCCGGATCAGCTCCGCGATCGATGAGTTCCTTTTGGGCCAGATCGCGGACAGCTCCAATCGGGCTGGCCAGCTTCTGGATGAGAGCCCGCTCATCGGCTTGAGCGAGATCCGTCACCTTGGCAAGCGGCTGGTCAACCGACCGGATCCGATAAATACGACCGTGTCCGTAACCCGGACCTTCAAGGCCGCGACTGAGGGTTTGACGTCGCAGGTAGCTTGTCATGTAGGTTCGGTGCTGGATGATGCCATGATACAGGTCGAGGAGATACAGGGACCCATCGGGGGCATTGTAGAGATTGACTGGACGGAAACGCTCGTCGGTCGAGGTGAGGAAGTCCCGACCCTTGAGGGGGTGGCTCCCGTTCAGGCTGCCATCCTTGGCTTGGACATCGATCATCTTGATCAGCTGCGCCGCCGATTCACAGACGAAGGCCCGGCCATCGTAGGATGCCGGGAACTGTCCGCCCCGGTAGATTACCGGTCCGCAAGCACCGGTGGCGTTGCGGAGCTTGAAGGTTTCGGGATCGATGGTGTCTGATCCGTATCCGTTGAGGGTTGAGATGTAGGCACGGTTGAGACCCGGAGTGACCCGGCCCGGGAAGACCTCATTTCCGCCGAGACGGGTGCTGATTCCGACCTTCATCTTGGCGTTGGTCTCGCCTGTCACAAGATTGGGCAGGACCCGGTCCCCGACGAGGAGGGTGCTGTTTGAATTGTGGTAGATGCGACCGAAGTTGTCTCGGCTCAGGCCCCACTGACCGCGGGTGGCCGTGACGTCCTTGACGACCCTATTTTCCCCGGGAAGGAATTTGTAGCGGGCGTTCGACTTGGCATTATACATCCAATTATCGATATTCAGCATCATGCCGTTGGTCTTGT
This sequence comes from Akkermansiaceae bacterium, assembly GCA_023263995.1. GTDB lineage: Bacteria > Verrucomicrobiota > Verrucomicrobiia > Verrucomicrobiales > Akkermansiaceae > SW10. The sequence goes on from JALQTQ010000114.1 coordinate 9,033, forward strand.
GCTCGACGTTGCCACCGGGAGCGAAATTGCCATCAACCACGATTGGATCCCCATCGGGCTGGTCGCCCTTGCGCTTCACAAAGTAGAGCTTCTGTTGATCGCCAAAAAGAAGGCCGCCGGGCACGAGGGCGATGGCTCGGGGTAGGACCAGGTGATCGAGAAAGGTGGTGCGTTTATCGACCCGCCCGTCGCCATCGGTATCGGCGAGAATGGCGATGCGCCCGGTGGGCTTGTCTTCGCCCTTGCCGTCGATATCAGGCATGTATCCACGCATTTCACAGACCCACATGCGGCCGGCCGGGTCGAAAGTGAGGGCCACCGGCTTTTCCACGAGCGGCTCGGCAGCCACAGGCTCAATGACAAAGCCTTTCTCGATGCTAAAGGTCTTCAGGGCCTCCTCGACACTTCGGATCGGAGCGGGCGGGATAAGCTTTTCAGGAACGATGTCGCCCATCTTGTCGTGCCCCTTGCGATCGCCCTGTTGCGCCAACGCCGGAGCAACAGCGAAAGTGAGCGCCAACAGGCGAGCCAATGATCCGCAGGTAGTGTCAGTCATATCAACGACATTACCTTCGCAATGACCGATTCCTAACGAAAAAATCGGAGGAAATCCTGCAGGACGATTCCAGTCGATCGAGAATACCGTGGCCGGTGGAAAGACGAGATCGAGGCGCAGGCCGGTGATGAGCTTGTTTTGTTATTCTTGGGCCTTCCGCAGGTCGAAATAAATGCAGCGCGAAACTTCCGGCCCCCAGCCCTTCGTATGGTTATCGGTATCAAAGTTGACCAGGCCCAAGCCGACTTCGATGCCGAGGTCGCCCGCGTCGTCGCCTCCACCGGCCACACCCCGCCCGCGCAGGTCACCCCTGCCGGTGACGGCACGCCTTCCGCCAAACCCACCCTCGAGGAACTCGTGGCCCAATACGACCAGCTCGTGAACGACCGCAAACCCGAGGAAGCCGCCCAATTCTTCGACGAACACCTCGCCCAACACTTCAACCGCTAAACGGCCATGCCCAACACCAACGCCACCGTCAATTCCGCCATCATCGCCCAGACGGCGCTGACCACCCTGCTTGCGAAGTTCCCGATCCTCGCCCGGATCGCCACCGACTTCAGCGCCTCGAGCGTGAAATACAATCAGGACATCGTGACCCACATCGTCACGCCGACCGTCGCCCGCGACTTCGATCAGTCGACCGGTTACGTTCCCGATGATCAGGCCCAAGTCGATGTCCCGGTGAAGATCAACAAGCACGCCT
>JALQTQ010000115.1:0-7196 GCA_023263995.1 Akkermansiaceae bacterium
AATGAATTTCTACTCTCGTATCACTGAAATATTGCCGTAGCTTCGCCCGGAAAGCCCACCCATTCTCAATGAGCACTCCCACGACTATGAAAGCTCTGGTGAAATCAGAAGCCGCCCCTGGTCTTACCCTTGAGGACGTTCCCTGCCCGGTCGCCGGCTCTCGCGAGGTTCTGATTCAAGTGGATCGCACCGGGGTCTGCGGAACCGACCTTCACATTTACAACTGGGACGATTGGGCCCAAAAGACGATCCCCGTTCCCCTCGTCGTCGGGCATGAATTTGTCGGGCGCATCGTCGAAGTTGGCCCCGAAGTGGACTTCCTCAAAGAAGGCGACCTCGTTTCGGGCGAAGGCCATCTGATCTGTGGCCGCTGTCGAAACTGCCTGGCGGGACGCCGTCACTATTGCCGCAATACCCGCGGAGTGGGCGTCAATTCCCCGGGAGCCTTCGCCGAATACCTTGTCTTACCCGCCACCAACGTCTGGAAACTCGCACCCGAGATTTCAAAGGACAGCGCCGCGATCTTCGATCCTTTCGGAAATGCCACCCATACCGCCCTGACCTTTCCGCTTCTGGGCGAGGATGTCCTCATCACCGGGGCCGGTCCCATCGGCTGCATGGCAGCCGCGATTGCCCGACACGCCGGGGCCCGCCATGTCGTTGTCACCGACCTCAACCCGAAACGCCTCGCTCTGGCCAAGGAACTGGGGGCCACTCGCACTGTTGACGTGAGATCGGAAACCCTTCCCGACGTGCAACAATCACTTGCCATGACCGAAGGCTTCGACGTGGGTCTTGAAATGTCCGGCAACAAGCACGCCTTCAACGATCTCATCGCCAACATGAGACACGGCGGCAAGATCGCCCTCCTTGGCATCCCGGAACCCGGGATCGGCATCGACTGGAACCAGGTCATCTTCAACTCTTTGACCATCAAGGGCATCTACGGGCGCAAGATGTACGACACCTGGCATCAAATGACCTCGATGATTCAGTCCGGGCTGGACATTGCGAAGGTCATCACCCACCGCTTTCCCTTTACCGAATACAAGAAGGCCTTTGCCGCGATGAATGAAGGGTCATGCGGGAAGGTGATTCTCGATTGGAACGACACCCACTGAGTAAGAGTAAAGCCACCATGTATCCCCAGGAATTTCAGAACCAACTGAGCGAAACCCTCGCCGAGATCGAGGGAGCCGGCCTTTACAAACGCGAACGTCACCTCGCATCGGCCCAGGATGCCGAAGTCACCCTCGAGGACGGTCGGCGCGTGATCAACATGTGTGCCAACAATTACCTCGGTCTCTCGAACCACCCCGAGGTTTGTGAAGCAGCCCGCAATGCCATTTCCCGGTTTGGCTTTGGTCTTGCCTCGGTGCGATTTATTTGTGGCACCCAAACTCTGCACCGGCAGCTTGAAGAAGCCTTGAGCGAGTATCTCGGGACCGAGGACACCATCCTCTACCCCTCGTGTTTTGATGCCAACGGAGGACTTTTCGAAACACTCCTCACGGCCGAGGACGCCGTCATTTCCGACGCCCTCAATCATGCCTCGATCATCGATGGCGTGAGGCTTTGCAAGGCGCAACGGTACCGCTACGCCAACAATGACCTCGCAGATCTCGAAGAACAACTCAAGGCCGCCGATGCTGCCGGGGCTCGCCACAAGCTCATCACGACCGATGGAGTATTTTCAATGGACGGCGTGATCGCGGATTTGGCCGGGATTCATACCTTGGCCGAGAAATACGGGGCTCTGGTCCATTTCGATGACTGCCATTCCACTGGCTTTCTGGGAGCCACGGGCCGCGGAACCCACGAACATTGCGGCCTCTTCGGCAAGATTGACCTGACCACTGGGACCCTGGGGAAAGCCCTCGGCGGAGCCTCCGGCGGGTACACCTCGGGACGCAAGGAGATCATTGACCTCCTACGCCAACGCTCACGCCCCTACCTCTTCTCCAACAGCATTGCTCCTCCCATCGTGGCGGCCTCCCTCAAAGTCCTGGAAATGCTGAGTCAATCGAACGAGCTTGCCGACCGAGTGAAGGAAAACACGCGCTACTTCCGCCACGGCCTCGCCACCACCGGTTTTGAAATTCTGGGAGACGAGCACCCGATTTCGCCTGTCCTCCTCGGTGAGGCCGAATTGTCTCAAAGATTCTCAGCCAAACTTTTGGAACGGAACATCTACGCCATTGGGTTTTTCTTCCCGGTGGTCCCAAAAGGCCTGGCGCGAATCCGGACCCAGATTTCAGCAGCCCACCGCAAGGAGCATCTGGACCAGGCCCTCGAGGCCTTTGTCGCCGTCGGACGGGAACTGGGACTGTGCTCCTGAGACCCGCCGGTCTCAGTCCGCCCCCTACTCTGCCGTCACCAGCAGGAAACGGGCGGCTGGGACTGAAAGCTGAAGAGATTTCCCGCCGCCATCCACCCGGATCGCGAGAGTGCCAACCGCGGCATTGCGCTCCTGCACGACAAACCTGACTCCCGGACGGAGGTCATTCTCGGCCAACCACTGAAGAAATGTCGGGTCGTCTTCGCGCACCCGCCGCAGGAGGTAAGACCCGGGCCCGCAGTCAGCAAGGCTGAGACTTCCATCGCAACCCAGTTCGCCATTCGGCCCCGGAATGGGAGCACCATGGGGATCATGGGTCGGGTGCTGCAGCATTTCATCCATCCGCTGCAAAAGGCGATCCGAAATCACGTGCTCAAGCACCTCGGCATCTTCGTGGACTTCGGCCCAATCGATTTTCATGACCTCTACCAGAAAGGTCTCCACGAGCCGATGACGGCGAAGGACATCCATGGCTGCCAAGCGTCCCTCGTTATTGAGGCGCACGCCACGTCGCGAGACGTAATCGACCAGCCCTTTTCGGGCGAGGTGATTCATCATGGTGGTTGCCGTCCCCGGCGTCACCTCAAGCCGCTCCGCGACCTGCCCGATCGGCACCAGTTCGCCATCGTCATCCCGACCTTGCAGGGCCCAGATCGCTTTGAGGTAGTTTTCGACAGTGCTGGAGGGCATGACAAACGTACGGAACACTAAAAGTGCGAAGTCAAATTACGAGCGCAAAGGAAAGGTCCGGACACCACTGAGGGCATCCGGACCGAATTTGATTGAATCCGGGAGGGATCTTGACCCTCTTCCGGAAGACTTACAGGGAGTTCTTCAAAGTGGAAGAAGGCTTGAAACCAACGGACTTGGAGGCCGCAATCTTCATTGCTTCCCCGGTCTTGGGGTTCCGGCCCATACGGGCGGCACGCTTCTTCACTTCAAAGGTCCCAAATCCAATGATCTGAACCTTCTTGTCCTTCTTCACACCCTTGGCAATCGACTCAAGCACAGCGGCGACGGAATCTTCCGCCTGACGCTTGGTTGCTTCTTTCCCGAGGGCTTTCTGGACAGCTTCAATGAGTTCACCTTTATTCATAGCGGGCTGATCATCAATTTCTGCGATATTTTGTAAAGCTAAAACAAGCCTGAAACCCTTGATTGGTGGGGGTTGACGCCCGCCTTCGCGCCACACTGAGCCGCTAGCGCCCGTGGTTGCTTGATTCAAATCTGTTAGATTCCGAACCCGGTTCCTGTCCCCCTGATGGTGAGGCTTCCGGGGTGGCGCAACTCTGATGATCTGGTCCATTAGGCACACTTGACATACCATTCTGCCATCTCTCCCGGAGCGGGATCAGCTGACGCAGGAAAATCAGACCGTTTGACCTGCACCGAAGTGATGAAACGGTCCTTCCATCGATCAGGCGGCAGACACCTCCGACTCGTGAAGAAAAGTGGTCGCCTGACTTCACGAGCTGAGGAATGGGTGAGACAAGCGCTGGATGGTGGCTTTGCCCACCTTGCGATCGTCTTTGGGGCCCGCGGCTCCCCGTTGCTCACCGGTCCCGAGGCGAAAGAAAGGTTGGACAAAACCCTCGTGGAACAATGATCGCGACTCGCCCTTGCCCGCCCGAATTCCCCTGCTAGACTCGCTCCCATGTCCAGCCAGCTCGGTCAGCTTTTTCGCATCTCGACCTTCGGGGAATCACACGGCGGCGGGGTCGGGGTTGTCATTGACGGGTGTCCGCCCCGCATTCCCCTGACCGAAGCTGACCTGCAGGTGGAACTCGACCGGCGACGTCCGGGGCAATCGGATGTGACCACTCCGCGCAAGGAGGCAGATCAATGTGAAATTCTTTCAGGAACCTTCAAAGGCCAGACGCTGGGCTCCCCGATTGCGATTCTCGTCCGGAACAAGGACCATCGTCCCGAAGCCTATTCCGAAATGGCGGAGAAATACCGTCCTTCCCACGCTGATTACACCTACGACGCCAAGTATGGCACCCGCAACTGGCAGGGCGGCGGTCGTTCCTCCGCTCGGGAAACGATCGGTCGCGTGGCGGCAGCAGCCATCGCCAAAAAGGTTCTCAAAACCCTCCATCCCGAGATCGAAGTTCTGGCCTGGGTCAAAAGCATCCACACCCTGGAGGGCACCATCGACCCGCAAACCATTGATGCAGGCACGATCGAATCCAACATCGTTCGCACCGGCGATCCCGCCATGGCGGAAGCGATGATCGAGCGAATCAAGCAGGTCCGCTCGGAAGGCAACTCCATCGGCGGCGTGATTGAAGCCGTTGTTCGTCATTGTCCTGCCGGGCTCGGAGAGCCGGTCTTCGACCGCCTTGAGGCCGACCTGGCCAAGGCCATGCTGTCCATTCCCGCGACCAAAGGATTTGAGATCGGGTCAGGATTCTCCGGAACAAGCTTGAAGGGGTCGGAACACAACGATGCCTTCTATCTCGAAGACGGTCGTGTCCGCACTCGGACCAATCACTCCGGCGGAGTGCAGGGCGGAATTTCGAATGGCGAACCGATCCTTTTCCGAGTCGCTTTCAAGCCCACCGCCACCATCATGTCAGTCCAAGACACAGTCTCAAAGGACTTCGAGGAAACCGAACTCAAGGGACGAGGCCGACACGACGCCTGTGTTCTTCCCCGGGCCGTTCCCATCGTGGAAGCGATGACCAACCTCGTCCTGTGCGATCATCTTCTGCGTCACCGCGCTTTTTGCGAGGGACCGTTTGCCTGATCAGATCTCGGTTTGGGTTTCGCGGGCTCTATTCTCCGTCGGAGCTCTGATCCCCGCTATCTTTCTCCCCCTCTGCTTTTTCCGGGGCGTCTTGATTGATCCGCTCGATCATCGCAGCGGTGAGGTCGGTCGCGTCCTTGGCGTAGGCCAGAATGAGCACATTCGCGCCACTCGCGCCACTCCGATCGAAGATGAAGTCGAAGCCACGATTCTCTCCCTCCTCGCGGACGATCTCCACGATTTCTTCCCGCAGTTTCCCGAGTTCGATCGCTTCTTTCTCCCGGAAGGCGGCATTCTTCCGCTCCAACCAGGCCATTCGGGCATTCTGCAGAGCTTCCGCTTCCCGCTGCTGGCTGACCAGCTTCCCAAACAACTCCTCCCGCTTCTCGCGGCTCAACTCAGACTTCTCGGCTTCGGCTTGAAGCTCGCGGGTCTGGTCGACAAGGGTCTCGATGGCCTTCATTTTCTCCTTGTTTTGTTCGATGACCTCTTCCTTGTAGCCCTTGAACAATTCGATGGTTTCCGCCATCTTGTAATACTCGGCGAGAAGTTGCTGCATGTTCACGGTCCCGATCTTGTCGGGTTCGTCCTGCCCGTGAACCGGGGCCAGAGAGAAAAGGCCCAAGAGGAGAGAGGTGATCAGTGGCATTGGTTTCATCGTTCGCATCAGTTGGGAGTTCGAGAAAATGAGAGGAAGAATTACTCAGCGGGACTTTCCTTTACCTTTTCCTTTTCGGTGGCTTCAGGGGCATCCTTGTTGAGAATCTCCAAAACGGCATCGGTCAGGTCAATCCGGTTCCGCACATAGATCAAAAAGGGGACCTGTTGTAAGCTTCTGCCGGCTTCGTCGAAGACAAAATCAACCTCTTGAGTCTCGGCATACCCCCGCACGGCTTCGGCAACCAAATTGTTGATCTCATCTTGAAGGGCATTCATTTTCTGATTGAGGTTCTTGTCACTTGTCTCAAGAAAGACATCGCGCTCCCGGATGAGCGCCTGCAAGTCAGCCTCCTTGCTTTTGGCGGCCTGACTCACGGTTTGCCGCCTCGCAGCTGAAAGGGACGGGTCGTTGATCTCGTTGATCATGTTCTCGAGCTCGGCTTTCAACGCCTTGATCCGTTCCTGACGCCCAAAATCCTCTTCGCGGATGGCCTCCACTTCAACCCGCTTCTCCTCGATTGCTTCCTGGTAAACGTAGTAATTGGTGATGAGACGATTGAAATCGACGGTTGCGACCTTGAACTTTTGGCCGTGAGCGAGGGAAACGCTCGCCAAGAGGAAGATTAGAACAGGCCACTTACGGACGATTGCGAGATTGATCATGGTGAGAGGTCAGTGGGAGTCGTTGGTGCTGCGGGAGGGTGTCATTCCCCGTTCATTTCCTCCAGCTTCTTTTTAAGAACCTGGAATTCCGACCGCAGTCGGGGGAGGCGGGCCAAGCTGGCCAATTTGCGCTGTTCTTCGACAATCGGACGGGCCGGCAAGCCCAGATAAATGCCCGGTTTTTGCACGTCCTTGAGGAATCCACTTTTCCCCGCGAGCACGACTTGATCACCGATGGACAGATGCCCGGCCACCCCGGACTGGGCTGCGATGGTGACGTAATTTCCCAGCGAGCTACTTCCTGCCACTCCGGACTGGGCCACGAGAAGGCAATGTTTCCCCACGCTCACGTTGTGGGCGACCTGCACCAAGTTATCGATTTTGGACCCCTCCCCGATCACCGTTTTTCCGAAGCGGGCACGATCAATGCAGCTGTTGGCCCCGACTTCCACGTCATCCTTGAGTTCGACCACTCCGACTTGGGGGACCTTTTTATGCCGTCCATCGACCAACCGGTAACCGAATCCATCGGACCCCACCACCGCGCCGGGCTGCAGAATGACGCGATGACCGAGGCGACATCCCTCCCGCACCACGGATCCCGGGTGCAGATGACAGTCGTTTCCGATCATGACGCCACGTCCGATGAGACAGCCGGCCCCCACGATCGTGCCGTCGCCAAGGATGCTACCCTCCTCGATCACTGCACCGGCATCGATCCGCACCTTGTCGGGGTCAAAAATGACATCCTCTGCAACATGAGCCGTCGGAGAGACACCCGCGCGG
>JALQTQ010000115.1:7206-10178 GCA_023263995.1 Akkermansiaceae bacterium
GAATTCCCGTCTTTCTTTCTGGAAAAAATCAATCACCTCGGAGAAAGCCCCGGAGGGATCATCGACCGTAATCAGGTGGCATTCCTTCGACACCTCGAAGTCACCTTCGGGAACAAGGACAGCCGAAGCCTTGGTTTCGGCAAGTTGCGAGGCATAGCGGGGATTGCCCAAAAAACTGACCTCCCCCGCAACAGCCTCCCGCAAGGAATTTACCCCTGTGAAGACCACGGGATCATGGCCAAGGGGCTCGACACCCACCAGGGAGTGAAGGGTTTGCCAGTCGAGAGACACGGATTGAAATGAGGGCAAATGAGAAACTGCAGAGCCTTACTCTCCGTTGAGTTGCTTCAGCAGCAGCTCGGTCAGGTCAGTCGTATCGCGAGCGTGCAGGACAAAGGGGATCCCCTGGTTGCTGTTGCCGGAGGAATCAAAGATGAAGTCGTAATTGCCCTCCTTGGCCATTTCGCTGACCGTTCGCTGGATCTTCACGAGAATCCCCCGCATTTGCTTGCGCATGTTCTGAGCGAGCGTCCGGTTGCGGCGTTCTAGATATTCGGTGCGTTCCTTTTCCTTGGATCGACCGTCCTGCGAGAGGGCGCGCGATTCGTCGATGAGATCCGCCCGTTGCTTTTCCCCCAACTCGTCGGAATTCAGCTCTTCACGAATTTTCTGGAGCTTGGAGTCAATCTCCCGGATACTTGCGAGCTTGTTGTTGTTTTCGCGCTGGATACGTGCCCGCTCGATGTTGATCTCACGCTGAACCTTTTCGGTCTGCTCGTATTCGTTGAAGAGCCGTTCCATGCTCACGGTGGCAATTTTCAAGCGCTGTTGGCCCAGCGCTATCGAGGGAAAAATAAGGAGGCCGGCAAGGATCGAGAAAAGGGAAACGTTCATAAATGCTCTCTTGATAGAATGTTCCTTAAGATACTGGGGGATTTTGGTCGGGGCGTCAATCGCAGGATGAAAAAGCAAGGCGGCCACCGAGGATAGCGGAACCAAAGCCAGCACGCTGCGATCGCCCCGCTCTCTCGGCCGATAATCAGGATTGTTCATTTTTGCGTCGAATTTCCCCTTCACCCGAGTGAATCTCAGCCCGTATGAAGGTGGTCACCGAGATCGCAGAAATCCGGGAGCAATTGGCCGGGCTGCCCACTCCTCTTTCCCTGGTCCCCACAATGGGAGCACTCCATGCTGGGCACCGTGCCCTGCTTCAAAGGGCGCGCGACCTCGTTTCGCCATCCGGTGCGGTGGCCGTGTCAATTTTTGTCAATCCCATCCAGTTTGACCGCCCGGAGGACCTGCGTGCCTACCCACGATCGCTGGAAGGCGATCTCGAGATTTGCCGCGACCTCGGAGTCGATCTCGTCGTTGCTCCCGAAAAGAAAAGCCTTTACCATCCGGACCATTCTACCCTCGTGACCGAATCCCTTTTGACTCGCCACCTCTGTGGTGCAACTCGGCCGGGCCATTTCGATGGGGTCCTTACCATCGTTCTCAAGCTTTTCAACCTCTTTCAGCCCGCCTTCGCGGTCTTTGGCGACAAGGACTTCCAGCAGCTGGCGCTGATCCGTCGTATGGTCCGCGACTTGAATCTCGCCACGGCCGTCGTGGGATACCCCACGGTTCGCGAGACCAACGGTTTGGCGATGTCGTCCCGCAACATCCGGCTCACCCCGGTGCAGCGGGCCGATGCCAGCCGTATTCAAAGGTCGCTCAAGGCGGCCCGGGATTTGATCGCGACCGGCGAGTGTCGTCCCGAGGTCTTCTTGCAGTCCGCCCGCACTCACCTCCTGACCGGGGCACCTGACGAGTTCGCAATCGACTACCTCGAGTTGGTCGATCCGGAAAATCTTCAACCCGTCGCCAAAGTCAGACCCGGAGTCCTCATCGCCACCGCTTGCTACTACGGAGAGGTCCGCCTGATCGACCATCTAGTCATCAAACCCTGATTACTCAGCCCCTCCCGGGAGCCTCCCAGAGGGAAGAAGGCCGTCTCTCTCCTCTCCTGATTCCGGACCTGCTTGGAATTTCTTCTTCGGTGGTTTAATTGCTGGCCAGCCATCGGTCGAGCATGCAAGAGGACTTCATCACATGAGCGAAGACAAATCGAAAAAGAACCTGCAGATCGGCGTGCTTTCCCGAAACAGGGACCTGTATTCCACCCGTCGCTTGGTTGAAGCTGCTGAGCAACGCGGTCACGAGGTCCGCGTCGTTGATTATCTCCGTTGCCACATGACGATCACCTCGATGAGGCCCAAGATTTTCCTGGGGGATGAAGAGCTGCAGTTCGATGCCGTGGTCCCGCGGATCGGGGCCTCCAACACCTTCTTTGGCACCGCGGTGGTGCGACAATTTGAGATGATCGGAACCTACCCGCTGAATGAATCAGTTGCGATCAGCCGTTCACGCGACAAACTTCGATCGCTTCAACTTCTTGCCAGACGGGGAATCGGTTTGCCGGTCACCGCCTTTGCCCACGATTCCAAAGCCACCGGCCACTTGATCAAGTCCTGCGGGGGAGCACCACTTGTGATCAAGCTATTAGAGGGGACTCAAGGCGTGGGCGTTGTCCTCGCTGAAACCCAAAAGGCTGCCGAATCAGTGATCGAGGCTTTTCGGGGGCTCGAGGCCCACATTCTTGCCCAGGAATTCATCAAGGAGGCAGGCGGGGCTGACATCCGCTGCCTTGTCGTTGGAGGCAAGGTCATCGCGGCCATGAAACGGCAAGGCAAAGAGGGCGAATTCCGCTCCAATCTTCACCGCGGTGGCTCAGCCAACGTCGTGCGCATCACCCCGGAGGAACGTTCCACGGCAGTGCGGGCCGCCAAGGTCATGGGGCTCAATGTGGCAGGGGTAGACCTGCTCCGCTCCAATCACGGCCCCGTCATCATGGAAGTCAACTCGTCCCCCGGACTGGAAGGGATCGAGAAAGCCACCGGCAAGGATGTGGCCGGCAAGATCATCGATTTTAT
>JALQTQ010000116.1 GCA_023263995.1 Akkermansiaceae bacterium
GTCATTCGGGTGCCCCAACGAGGTGTAGAAGCTGCGTCCTCCGTGAAGATGGGTGAAGGTCCAGGCCACCGGCTCGGGGTCCTTGATGGTGTCCGCTCGTCCCTCCAACAAGATCGTGGTGCCTTTTCTGAGCGGCCGCACTTCATACAAGGAGCCTCCGGTGGCGAATTCCGGTCGTGCCATTCCGGCGATGATGGGATGCTTGCCGACCACCTTGGCAAAGGTCTTGAGCTTGTTGCCGTGGTGGCCGTGATAACTGCCGCCGAAGACTTCCGCGTCGAAATCCTCCCAAGAACTGTGTCCCTCGGGTGGGGCTTTGTCTCGCAGGGAAAAAGCATGGCTGGCGGTCCGAATTCCGATGACCGCCTTGCCGGCTTGGATGAAATCCTTGATCGCCCGCATCTGTGTCAGCTCTGGGGTGCGCCGACGCACGCTGACGACCAAGGCGTCGGCATCTTCAAGTGCCGAGGCAATGTCACCAAAGTCATTTGATCCATCGGCTGCCAGAAGAAACTCACAGCGGTATTTGGCCGTCAGTTCCTTCTCGGCGAAGGCCGGCAGGGTTTCGACCGTTTGATATTCCCTTTCACCGATCAGGAAGACGATTTTCTGGCGGGTGTCTTTGGCAAAAACGAAGTCCTCGCCGCCCAAGACATCGCGACTGGTGATGGTCGGGCAGACGTATTTCTCAATATGGGCGATGACGAGGTCGGTCCCTGCAAAGTGACTGACCTTTGGTGGCATCGCGGGATTGTACATCGTGTCGGTCAGGTCTCGGACCAGCACCACATTCAGGCCGTTGCGCTTCAATTGTCGGAGGCCAAAGGGTCTTCCGAGGACACACATGTTGGTGTGCACCCCGACCATCAGGACGTTTCGGATACCGCGCTTTTTGAGGATGCTCCAGTTTTCTAATCCGTTGTCGGTGATCAGGTCGCGCTCCGGGTCGATCTCGAGGGTGGCGATCTGGCTTTTCCAGGGACTGCGGGGATTGCGGCCCTGCGCCATCAATTCTCGCGCCCATGCGGCGTGTTCCTCGGGGTCATCGTCCTCGCCGCCATCCGAGTGGTCGATCGGGTAGCCGGCTTGTTCCTCACGTTGATCGATCCAAGGCAGCCATTGATCGATCCCGTCCGGCGGCGATTCTGCGAGAGGCACCGCTTGAGCCCGGCGGCGGGCCGGATGATCGGCGTAAGCAGCCATGCAGGAAGAAGGGGCGTGGATGACCAGTCCGCCTCGCTCGCGCACTTCCTTGAGGAGGGCATTCATCCTAGGCACCAACTGCTTCGCTCGTCTGACCGCATTGAGGCAGTGATGCGCATCCCACATGTCGCAGACAATCACCGCCGTCTCCTCCGGCTTCCAGCTCTCCCGTCGTAGTTTCAGGCCGTATTGATTTGGAATCGCTTGCGATTCATGGCGGACACGCAATGTCAGTTCGAAGGGGTCTGCTGCAAGGGTGATGGCGGCGCATGTCCACCCTAAAAACATGATCAGCGCGAGTTTCATGGCTGACAGGTTAGCAACCGTTGAAGTGCGACGGAAGTTCAATCCCCGAAGTCCGGTCTTGTGCCGAGCGCGTCGACCTGTGAGCGTGTCTCCCTATGAAAAGGGGAACGAAGCGACGGAATTTTTTACAGCGAGGGGCAACCGCGTGGCTGGGAGCTAGTCTGATGCCCGGACTTCCACAGGTATCCGCCAAGGAGGCGGTGATGGACTCCAAGGCCGTTCGTTTTAGTCCGGAGATCGAGCCGTTGGTGCGCCTTTTGGAAAAGACCTCGCGGACGAAGTTGCTCGAGGAAGTAGCGCAGCGGATTCGTCAGGGCACGACCTATCGGGAGGTTCTCACTGCCTTGCTTTTGGCCGGGGTGCGTAATATCCAGCCCCGCCCGGTGGGCTTCAAGTTTCACGCCGTCCTCGTTGTCAATTCGGCCCACCTCGCAAGCCTGAATTCTCCGGATGCCGACCGCTGGCTTCCCATCTTCTGGGCCCTCGATTACTTCAAGGGATCGCAAGCCCGGGATGTTGAAGAGGGGGACTGGATGATGGCCCCGGTGGTGGAGGGGAAAGTCCCGTCCGCTGAAAAGGCACGCCGGGAATTTGAAGCGGCGATGGATGCTTGGGACGAAGAGCGAACCGACCGCGCCATCACCGGACTGGTTCGGAGTGTCGGGGCCCAAGAAGTGTTTGACCTCATGTGTCGATACGGGGCCCGGGACTTCCGCGACATCGGGCACAAGGCGATTTATGTGTCCAACAGCTGGCGCACACTGCAAACCATCGGATGGCATCATGCCGAGCCGGTCTTGCGGTCTCTCGCGTATGCCCTTCTGCAACATCGTGGAGAAAATCCCTCGAAGGGCAATGCCGAAGCAGACCTTCCGGGGCGCCACAATCTCAAGGCCTTGCGGGAAATTCGTGAGGATTGGCCGAGGGGGCTCCTTCAACCCGCAGCCTCGGCGGAATTGCTGACGGTGCTCCGTCAGGGCAGTTGGAAGGACGCGAGTGATCTTGCGGTCACTTTGCTCAATCGCGGGGTGTCCCCGAAGTCGCTCTGGGATGCCTGTTTCCATCACGCTGCCGAAATGCTCATGCGAATTCCCGGCATCATCACCCTGCATGCCAGCACCACCATCAATGCCCTGCACTACGCCCATCAACACACCTTCCGGGATGAGACAAGGCGGTTTCTTCTGTTACAGGCCGTTTCCTTTCTTCCGCTTTTTCGGATTCGGGGAGGGATCAGCAAAGGGATTCTCATTGATCAATTTGATCCTGCCGAAGGTCACCCCGGCTTGGAAGAGGTCTTTGCCGAGGTGGGGCACGACCGTCCGGCGGCCGCTGGCCTCGCGCTGGCTTATCTGGAAAAGGGCGGTGACTCCCAGGCTTTCATCGAGACCGCCCAACGCCTGATTTATCTGAAGGGAGTCGATTCCCACGACTACAAGTTCAGTTCGGCCATTCTGGAAGACTGCCGACATCTTTCGCCGTCCTTCCGCAATCGCTATCTCGCCGCGAGCACGGCCTGGTTGCAAGGGACCCGCCGGGCGGACAGCCCGATCGTCGCGAGGACCCGGGAAGCATTGAGCTAGAAGAAAGACCCTGACGGAAATAGAAGTATGAGCAAAATGCCCTCCTTGAACCCCTCGATTCTTCGCCTAGTCACCACCTTGGTTTTTTCCACGGGATCCCCATTGCTTGCCGAGGACTGGCCATCATGGCGGGGGCCATCGCACACGGGGAGTCGGGCAGGGCAGGACTACCCCACCCAATGGAGCATCGATCAAGTCGACTGGAAGGTGGCCCTGCCCGGGAAGGGAGCTTCTTCTCCGGTGGTTTGGCAAGACCGTATCTTCGTGACTGTTCCGGCCGATGGCGTCGATACCGCCTTGGCCTATGATCTCAAAGGAAAGCAGGTCTGGAAGACCGAATTCGGGACCTCGACCAAGGCGAAGCACATGAAGCTTGGCACCAGCAGCAATGCTTCGCCGGTCACCGATGGAAAAGGCGTTTTCGTTTACTTCAAGAGCGGGACTTTTGCGGCCCTCGAGATGGACGGTTCAGTCCGGTGGAAGCGCGATCTCGTCAAGGAGTTTGGCCCCCAGGAATTGTATTGGGACCAGGGGAGTTCCCCGATTCTCATCGATGATCTTGTGATTCTTCCCCGCCTTCACGCGGGCGACTCCTGGATTGCCGGATTTGAAAAGGCGACCGGCAAAATCCGCTGGAAACAGGGGCGCAATTACGAGGTCCCGGCGGAGAATGACAATGGCTACACGACCCCGATTCCGATCCGTGATGGGGACCGTCAGGCTTTCCTTGTCTGGTGTTCCGATCATTTGACGGCCTACGCTGCGGACGATGGGAGTTTGCTTTGGTCTTCGGGCGGATTCAATCCCAAGGCGAAGAAGCTTTGGCCACCCATTGCGACTCCGGTGGTGGCAGGCGAGGTGGTGGTGGTTCCGGTGGGGCGGGATGATCGCAAACAAGCTGAGATTCACGCCGTTCGGCTGGGGGGAAAGGGGGATGTCACCGGAACCCACCGCCTTTGGGAGAGGAACGACTTTGGCGTCTTCGTCTCCAGCCCGATCGCTTACGAAGGCCGGGTCTACCTTCTTCGGCACAAGGGCGAGGTGGTCTGTCTCGACCCTCAGACCGGCACGCCCTTTTGGACCGCCACACTTCCGAAGTCACTCATCCCTTACTACGCCTCTCCGGTCATTGCCGGTGGCATCCTCTACGCTTCGCGCGAGGACGGGGTGGTCTTTTCCGCTCGAATTGGCGAGCGCTTCGAACTGCTTGGCGAGAATGAGATGAAAGAGCAAATCCTCGCCACCCCGGTGCCTTTCGATGGGAAGTTGCTCATCCGGACCTCGGGGCACTTGATCTGCGTGAAGTAAGAGGTGGTTCGGGATCTTCGCCCGCCTTGCGGATGAATCAGGAGGTCTTCGATTCGGCGTCCGGGTCGGCTTGAATCAACTTCCACGTCCTCAAGACGAAGATCCCCAAAAGAAGGGCGGGGATTCCCAGCGCGAAGCCTTGACCTGTTCGACCATAGAGGAAGGACCCGGTGGCCAGAATGATGCCGTAAACCATGAGGCAGCCGAGGAAAGCGCAAAGGATTCCCTGCGGAACGTCCCAGGCTTTTTCGTTATCGGGTTCGATTTCTTGTCGAATTGGGGCCCAGCCGGGACCGCCCGGCTTCACCGTCTGGTAAAAGCGACGCAGCGTCTCTCGATCGGTGGGCTTGGAAACGAGGGCCGCGATGACCCAAGCCACGGTGGTGATCACCACCGGGAGGACTTTGTCACCCAAGACCCACCAAATCGAGGGATTTTCCTGGGGAACCCAGTCATGGAAGACAAAGGTGAAGAAGCTCGCCACAATGAGAGAGACGACCATCGCAACAATTTCCGTGACCGCATTGATGCGCCACCAGAACCAGCGGAGAATGTAAATCGCTCCAGTGCCGGCTCCGAGCAGGAGAAGATAGTTGAAGGCTTGGTTGGCGCTTCCGAGAACCATCCCCAGCCCACACCCCATCGTCAAGGTGAGGACGGTGGCTAGGCGCCCAGCCCGCACCAGTTCCTTTTCGCTGGCCTCGGGCTTCAGAAAGCGCCTGTAGAAATCGTTCACGAGATAAGAGGCTCCCAAGTTGACCTGGGTCGACATTGTCGACATGTAGGCCGCGATCAAAGAGGCGGAAATCAGGCCCAGCAGGCCGTGCGGCAGAAGGGTCACCATGGCAGGGTAGGCCGCATCATGATCGATGAGGTCCGGGTTGGTCTCCGGAAAGGCTTCCTTGAGCGAGTCGACCGAGGGAAAGACCATCAGCGAGGCAAGGGCAATGAGGATCCATGGCCAGGGACGAAGCGCGTAGTGAGCGATGTTGAAGAAGAGCGTGGCCCCCATGGCATGACGTTCGTTTTTTGCCGAAAACATGCGCTGTGCAATGTAACCGCCGCCTCCGGGTTCCGAACCCGGGTAGTAGGACGCCCACCATTGCATCGCAAGCGGGAGGAGGAAGAGGGGAATCCATTGGGCGGGCTGATCAAAGGAGGGCATGAGGTTCATGTGTTCGATCACCTTCTCGTCGGAGAGGAGGGCTCCGAGACCGCCAACCTTTTCATGGCCCAGAAGATGAATGGTGGCCCAGACCGAACCGACCATTGCCAGGGCAAACTGCACGAAATCGGTCAAGATCACGCCACGAAGCCCGCCGAGGGAGCTGTAAAAAAGAACTGCCGCTCCCGAGAACAGGAGCATCTGCCAAGCCTCCATTCCGAGCACGATCTCCCCGAACTTCACCGCCGCGAGACTGACTGCTCCCATCACGAGAACATTGAAGATGAGGCCGAGATAGAGGGCGCGGAATCCGCGGAGGAAGGCCGCCGATCGTCCACTGTAGCGGAGTTCATAGAATTCCACGTCAGTCATGACCTTGGCTCGACGCCAGAGCTTGGCGAAGACGTAGACCGTCAACATCCCGGAGGGAAGCAAGCCCCACCATACCCAGTTTCCCGCCACTCCGTCCTTTCGGACAAGCCCGGTCACGAGATTCGGGGTGTCGATGGCGAAGGTGGTGGCAACCATCGAGACTCCCAGTAACCACCAAGGCATGTGCCTCCCCGAAAGGAAGAATTCACTCGAACTGCTTCCGGCCTTTTTGCTGGAAAGCAGCCCGATGACCAACGAGACCGCGATGAGGGCCCCGATGATGGTCCAATCGAGGCTTGAAAGGGGAGAAGTCGCAAACATGAGGCAGGATAGGAGGATCCTGCCGATCGAATGATGGTGAATCAATCACCCATTTTAGTCTTGGCGGGTGTCTTGCCGCAGTGGTCGGGTTGGGTGTGATGGCAGACGGAGACATCTTTCGTCGGGAGTAGGCTATAAGCCGCCGAAGATTTGCTCGAAAACTTCAAAAACAAAATCACCTGAATCCGGGCGAAGAACCTCCCGGGTCACCAGTCCGCTGGTCGGGGATGCCCATGACCTGTAATGCCTCTCTGATTTCTTTCGTATCGCTTCATGTGATCATGAGATTTTTTTCCCCGCTTATCGCTTCGTTTTCTCTGCTCCTGATTTTCGGAGGAGGCTTGCTTAGGGGGCAATCTCGACCTGGCGACCACGGTTGGGTGGGGCTGCGTCCGCTTCCGCGAAATCAGTTGGATCATCAGGCCAATCACGGAGGCTCGTGGAAAGGGACCCCGACTTATCACGAACAGAAGGGCAACTATCCCTTCGTGGCACGGCAGATCGATGTGGTGAAAGGGTGGCTGGAAGGTGACTTCAAAACCAAGCGGATGTTCATGGAGCATTACTGGGGACTGGGTGGTGGCCGGGATCATCCTGACCCAGCGAAGAACCTTTTGATCAAGTCGATCCGCGATTGGGAGCGCAAGGGAGGAGTCGTCGAGCATATCCTTCTATGCCGGGAATACCGGCTCGCCATCCACCGAGGACACCAGGATGCCAAACCAGGTCCATTCAAGGAGGATACCCGCATCCTTTCTGCGGGGGATATCCGCCTGATTCGAAAAATCTTCAAAGAGTCGCATGACCGAGGACTGACCAAGAAGGACAACTACAAAATCATGATGATGGTCGAACATCCTTGCTTTTTTGCGACTGACCCGAGAGTCAAACCCATTGTTGAACTCGTCGACGGCATTGCATACGAGGCACACCAGTTCAACCGTCACTGGCCGCTGGAAAGCGGATGGTCCCAGCCTGCGAAAGTGATCAAGGGCGCGCAGTGGACCATCGATCAGGGAAAGGACTACATCTTTTACTTTGGTCCCCTTATTTGGAAAGGAGAGCAAATTGAGCCGCCAACAACCAAAGAGTATGTGCCCTTTCTGGAGCGGAAATGGTTGCAGACCTATTGGCAGGAAGGCTTGCCAAAGCACCACCCCCGGATGCATTACTACTTGAATACCTTTCCCCATGGATGTGGGCGCGGCCGGCCGGTCGGGCCCGAAAGTGACCCCCATTCGACGCTCGGATTTGCCAAGTGGCTCATCGAGGAAATCAAGGGCCCCTTTCAGCAAGAAGAAGGTCGCTGAGGTCACCGGCAAAAGATCAATGCGATCCCGGAAAGAAGGCCATTCCCGGGTTGTTTCCCGATGAGACTTCGCTTTACTTGAACACGTGAGGAAAACGGGTGGGAGTTCTTCAGATGAAAATGATCCTGATTGGGAGTCTTTTGAAACCTCAGGGCCGGAAATCGAGAACGAGTTTGTCATCGATTGTCCTCGCTTGGCGCAGCTCTTCCACTGGGCCATGGTTTCGCTTGGCCTGGCGATCGTTTTCGTTTTCGGCGGGGCCTTTTTCTGGTTTAGCCTCAGCGGGCCGAGGGCGCTTGAACTCACCCGGGCGGAGTCGTCGGGGGTCGCTCGCGGGCAGTTTATCGTCGGCGGTTTAATCGCGGTGGGCTGGATCATCAAACTCCTCCATCTCCCGGGCAGGCCCCGGGACCGCTGACAGATCAGAGATCTTTAACAGAAGCTAAGCTACTGAAGGAAATTGCTGAATTCCTCTTGCCAGTCCGGGCATCTCTGATAAAGAACTGCGCCCCGCGCTGCTTCCGGCAGGATTTCCTGCGGGCATCCCACAACATTTACGATCATGGCACGACTCTTCGGCACAGACATCCCCAATGAGAAGCGGATTGAGGCTTCTCTTCCTTACATCTTTGGCATTGGCCCCTCGACCGCTTCCAAGATCCTCGATCACGCGGGCGTCGATCCCGATATTCGGACCGGCGAGCTCAGCGAGGAGCAGTTGGTCAAGATCGCGACCGTGATCCAGAATGAGGGAATCCTGATTGAGGGTGATCTTCGCCGGGAAAAGCAGGCGCAAATGAAGCGCCTGTCTTCGATCAACTGCTACCGCGGGATTCGCCTGAAGCGTGGTCTTCCTGTTCGTGGCCAGCGCACCCGCACCAATGCCCGCACCCGCAAAGGGAAGCGTAAGACCGTGGGTGTCGCCAAGTAAGGCACACAGATCGGGTGCCACCGACTTTCCATTCCATATCACATGGCTGAACAAGAAAACAAAAATGAGGAGACCGAGGTGACTGCTGCCGACGCAGCAACTCCGACGGAAGCTCCAGCCCCTGAGGTGGCTGCTGAAGAAGCAGCTCCAGAAGCAAACGCGGTTCCGACCGGTGACGCTCCTGTTGCGGGTGAAAGCACGGACGAAGGAACCACCGAAGAGGGTTCTACCGCTCCGAAGGAAGAGAAGAAGCGCGACATCTTTGCCGAGCTTCTTGGAGAAGATGATCCTGATAAGGTCAAAATCCACAAGTCGAAGAAGAGCAAGAACGTCACCAAGGGGATTGTTCACGTGACCGCGACGTTTAACAACACCACCGTCACCGTCACCGACGAGCGCGGGAATACCATCGGGTGGTCCTCGGCCGGCAAGATGGGCTTCAAGGGCTCCCGTAAGAGCACGGCCTACGCCGCCCAGGTTGTTTCCCAAGATGCCTGTCGTCAGGCGATGTCACATGGCCTCAAGGAGGTCACGGTCCGAGTCAAAGGACCTGGTGCCGGTCGCGAATCCGCGGTGCGTGCCGTTCAGGGACTGGGGGTTGAAATTGCCGGGATCCTCGACGTGACGCCGATTCCCCACAACGGGTGCCGTCCCAAGAAGGCGCGTCGTGTCTAAGCGACTACTCCAACTTTTAGAAAGATCGATTCATGGCACGTTATACCGGCCCTAAAGACAAAATCAACCGCCGCTTCGGGGTGCCCCTTTTCGGGCCCTCCAAGGCACTCGAGCGTCGCAACTATCCTCCGGGACCCCACGGGCTTCGGTCAGGACGTCGGAAAAAGTCCGACTACGCCATCGCGCTCGGTGAGAAACAAAAGCTGAAGTTCATCTACGGCGTCCTCGAGAAACAATTCCGCGGCTACTACGCGGAAGCAAGCCGCCGTCGCGGGATCACCGGCGATATCATGTTGCTGCTCCTTGAAACCCGCCTCGACAACGTCTGTTTCCGTCTCGGATTCGGCAATTCCCGTCAGGCAGCCCGGCAACTCGTCAACCACGGGCACGTTACCGTCAATGGCAAGAAGCTTGATATCCCTTCTTACCAAGTTCGCGCCGGCGATGTGATTAAGATTCGCGATCGCGCGTCCTCGCAGCAGCTGGGGCTTCGCATGCTTGACCTGACGCAGTCCATTCCCTTGCAGGATTGGCTGACCTTGGACCGCGAGAAAATGGAGGGCTCGGTGGCCCGTCTTCCCGAAAAGGATGACATCGATCCGCCGGTCAACCTCCAGCTGATCGTGGAACTTTACTCACGCTAAGGTTCACCCGCTCTTTCCAAGCCCCCATCTCGCGCGACGAGGTGGGGCCTTTTTTTTGGTTCGCCCGGCAGGGCGCATTGACTTGGGTGTTCAAGTCCCCCGTGGACCCGGCAGAGGGAACCACTAGCCGGACGGCAAGGCGTCCACCACGAGGTGTCCGCCGAAGGAAGCCGCAGGCAAAGCACTCCGCTGACGAACAGAAATCGCATACGAGGCA
>JALQTQ010000117.1 GCA_023263995.1 Akkermansiaceae bacterium
GTAGGTGTCCTCGATGGCCGACTCAGGCGCCGCGTCCGCAATGACGTTGATGCCGCTCTGGTCTTCAATGGGTGCCAGCTCTTTCAGGGAAAAAAGATACAGGGGTGCGGTCAGCATGCTGAAAAACAGTCCCGCGAAAATCAGCTGCCAACGGTAGCGTATCGATGCATCCACAATGTTGCCGTAGGCCCGGGCGGTGCGATCGGGCATGAACGAGGTCTACAAGGGCAAAGACGCCCCGGGGCATATTGAATTTTTTCCGGCCGATGGAGGTCGTGGTTTCCAGGCCAACGGCGGATTCCGCATCGGGGGAGAGAACAACTGGGGCACGCATGATCAGAAAGCCCTGAACTTCACCTTGCGCGGGAAGTACGGGAGTGATGCCATCAAGTATGATCTTTTTCCTGGGAGTCAGGTCCCCTTGCATACCTCGATTTCCTTCCGGGAAGGAGGGGACGACTGGGATGACGCGATGATGCGGGATGCCTTCTGGAATCCGATCGCGGCCGGGCATCTCGAGGCCGAGACCAATGGGGCTCAGTCCTGTGTGGTCTTTCTCAACGGGGAGTATTGGGGAGTTTACAATATCCGTTCCCGCTGGAACGAAGAATGGTTCTTTGAGCATTACGGAGTCGATGTCGGTGCCTACGATCACATCGGGTACGGGCATTTCACCAGTTCTGCCACCACCTTGGGTGCGTATGAGGGGGACACCACCGACTGGGTCGAACTCCTCGCTTTCGTTGACAGTCATGATCTCAATGATCCGGCGCACTGGGCTTTTGTGGAGTCGCGGGTCGACCTTGAGAGTTTCATTGATTTCATCGTGGCAGAGTCCTTTGCCAACAACACGAGCTGGCGGCACAACCGGGAAATGTGGAAGGCCCACAAGCCGGGCAGTCGATGGCGTTGGTGTCTGCCTGACATGGACCGGACGTTCAAGATCGCCTCGATTAACGACAATGAATTCGATGCCATTTTGCGGGAGGATGCCCTTTTGGTTCGCCTGAAAAACGTGCCGGTTTTCCAGGCTCGGCTGGCCCAGCGATACGCCGCCCATGTGGCTTCCACCTTTCACCCGGTCCGCATCGGCGAAATTGCGGACGCCTTTGCGGCTCGCATGGCTCCGGCCTTGGATCGACACAAGGCAAAATGGTCAGGGAGTATCGATGCTGCTCATCAAGCCGGAGACGTCCAAGAGATCAAGGACTACACGACCCGACGTCACGCCGAGGTGCATGATGAGATCAGTTCGGAACTGGGGATCGATTCGGCGGTTGAGTTGACTTTGGTGGTCAACGGAGCGGGAACTTTCCTGCTCGAAGGGGTTCCGGTCGAGGCGGGGACCTTGAAAGTTTTTCCCAATTTGCCAACCACCATCGAGGCTGTTCCGGCACCGGGTTTTGCCTTTGATTCCTGGGTGGGTATCGAAGGCGGGGCGACGGCGACCTTTACCCCCGCCGGGCCCTCGACCGTGACCGTGAATTTCGTGCCGACGAGTGGTTCGGTGACGGGTGGAGCCTTGGCTGTCGACACCACCTTGACACCGGCTGGGTCGCCTTATCTCGTCACCTCCGATTTGGTGGTGCCACCGGGGATCACCCTGACGATAGAGCCCGGGGTGGTGTTGGAGATGGGAGCGGGATCCCATCTCCGGGTCATGGGGACCTTGCAGGTGCTCGGTGAACAGGGGCGTGAGGTCTTCATTGGCGGGAGAAACGGGGCCCCATGGGGAGGGCTCTCTTTTGAAGAGCCGACCACCTTGTCGACTCTTTCGCATCTCATCGTGCGCCAAGCCACGCGGGGTAAGGATTCAACCCGTTATCCGGCGGGGATCTCAGGCTTGAATGCCACGGTCGAGATCGACTTCCTCGATATTTCCGGCGAGCGCGGTCCTTTGTTCTTCCGGGGGGGCTCCACCATCCTCCGGGACAGTGTGGTGGAAATTCCGATCACCGGAGACGGGATCAACATCAAGGGAGGATACGCCGAGACCTACCGGTCCACTTTTACCGGTAACAATTCGGTCGATACCGACGCCATTGATTATGATGGCGTGGTTGACGGAGTGATCAAGGACTGCCGGATCTATCTCTTTCAAGGCTTCAACAGCGATGGGATTGATACCGGTGAAGAGTGTCGGAATGTCCTGATTGAGGGAAACACCATTTTCTTTAGCTCGGACAAGGGGATTTCGGTGGGGCAGGGGTCGACGGTGGTGATGAAAAACAACCTCATCGTGGGCTGCCAGATGGGAGTGGGGGTAAAGGACGAAGGGTCTTTCATTTTGGTCGATCAAAATACCTTCGTGGACTGTCTTGAAGGGGTGGCAGTCTATGAGAAAAACTTTGGAAAAGGAGGGGGCGTGGCCCGGATCACCAACACCATTTTCTCCCGGTGTGAGGTGCCGCTCAGGGCAGATGGTTATTCCTATCTGGAAACTTCTTACAGCTTGAGTGACACCACCTTGCTCGACGGAACGGCCAACCTTCACACTGATCCGCTTTTTGTGGATCCCACGGCCCTGAACTTCGAATTGCAACCCGCCTCGCCCGCCCTTGATAGCGGGGATCCGAACCACGATCCCGATCCTGATGCGTCGCCCGCCGACCGCGGGGCCTTTTACCGCTACTCGCCGGATCACTATCCTTTTGAGACCGGCGAGACTGTGGTGATCAACGAAGTCTTGGCGAATTCCGGACTCGAGCCGGATTGGATCGAATTGTATAATCGGACCTCGGAGTCGATCGAAGTGGGAGGTTGGTTTCTCAGCGATGACGGGAGTGATCTCACTAAATACCGTATTGCCCCCGGCACGGTCATTCCGGCTCACGGCTATCTCGTCTTTTATGAGGATCTCAATTTTGGTCCCGAGAGTTCCGATCCCAACCGGGTCACGGGATTCGGTCTGAGCAAGGCGGGGGAGACTCTCCATCTCTCCTCCGCTGAAAATGACCTCCTGACCGGTTATCGCTACAAGGAGAACTTTGGTGCCTCGCTCGAGGGAGTGAGCATGGGAACCTACTACAAGCCGGGTTCCGGAACGTGGAACTTCGTTCCTCTGCAGGAGGCCACCGTCATGGCTCCCAATGCTCCGCCAACGATTGGCCCGATCGTGATTTCTGAAATCATGTACAACCCAGCGGGTTCGGGCGATTCGGAGTATCTTGAGTTGTTCAACATCAGCAGTGAACCGGTCTCCCTCTTTGACGAGGCCACCGGGAAAGCCTGGTTGTTCAGCGACGGGATTGAGCATGAGTTCCCGATGGATCCTTCATTGGTGATGGAGCCCGGGGAGCGCATCATTCTGACTCGGAGTCTCCCCGCCTTCCAGGCCGCTTTCTCCGTTCCTCCGGGGACCCGGGTTTTCGAGTGGCTTGTGGGTGGACTTTCCGGAAGCGGCGAAACGGTTGAGCTGGCTCGCCCCGGACCGATCGATGATTTCGGAGCGGTTCGCTATGTCCGCGTGGACCGCGTCAAGTATGCCGATACTCTTCCCTGGCCGACCGGTCCGGATGGAAACGGATCGTCCCTGACCAAGGTTGCTGATTATCAATACGGCAACGATCATTTGAACTGGCGTGCGGCAGCCCCAAGCCCCGGAGCCGCCGCGCCCGGACTGTCTTATGACGACTGGGCTGACCTCTATGGGGCGAGCAATCCCAACGATGATCTCGATGGGGATGGTCTCAGCAATATCGTTGAATACGCCACGGGTAGTGATCCCACCTCGCCAGGCCGCGGACGCCTCTTCGACTTTTCATTGACTGGGTCCGCGGTCAGGGTTTCCTTTGCAATCGATGCCCTTCGACCAGACGCTGATCTTGTGTTGGAATCGTCGAGCGATCTGAAAAGATGGGCCATCGTCAACTCTCCGCCAGTGGGCTGGAATGGAGAGCAGCAGCTCCATGTCGTGAATGACGTGATCAACCCGCAGACCGCAGTCTTTTACCGCCTGCGGGTGAAGATGAAGCCGTGAGGGAAATTTCCTTTGAAGACCCGGCAGGCCCTTTTCGGTCGGCCGGTGGGCTGCGACGGACCGGGTGCCACTCACTCCCGATCGGACTTCTGAAGGACGATGGTGATCGGTTTGGGTAGGTCGTAATTGACCATTTCCGACGGCTGGTAACCGGTCTTGTAGGCGCGGACATTCTCGATGGTGGGGATGTCCTGATGAATGAAGACCCCGCCATCGTTGCCGGTGCGTTTCGAGGGCCAACTGAAGCCCCGGCTCAGCGGGACCACGGTGGCATCAGGCACTGGGCTGCCTGCTTCGTCGACCACCAAAATATTCGGCGCACAGGCCGTCAGCAGAGAGGTCAGAAGGCAACAAAGAGCCTTCATCAGCGGACGGTGGCAAGGAATCTCTCTTGTTCGAGTCGCTCGGAAGACTTGTAGGTGTTGTCCTCGGAAGTTTCGGCCAGGAGTTCGTCGCGATACTTGTCGATCATGGCCTCGACCGGCCACGCGCTCGCTTCGCCGAAAGCGCACACCGTTTTGCCATCGATCTGATAGGCGATCTCCTCAAGCGTTTTGACGTCTTCCGGAGTAGCCTTGCCTTCTGCGATCCGGTCAGAGACTTTTTTCATCCAGGTCGAGCCTTCGCGGCACGGGGTGCATTGGCCACAGGATTCGTGGGCGTAGAAGTGGGTGATGTTGTTGAGGACCCAGGACATGCGGCGGGAGTCGTCCATCACGATGACCCCACCGGAGCCGGCCATGGATCCAGCGGCCGCGAGCGTGTCGAAATCGAGGGGAAGCTGCCAGAAGGTCAGCTCCTTGGCATCGTCACCTCGACCGATCTGAAAGGTCTCGTCGCAACGAAGGATTTTTGAAGATGATCCGCCGGGAATCACCGCCTTCAACTTGCGGCCTTCTTTGGGGCCACCACACATGTCGAAAAGCAATTCCTCGAAGGTGACCTTGCCGACTTCGATTTCGTAGTAGCCCGGCTTTTGGACGTCGCCGGAAACGCACACGATGCGGGTCCCGGAATTCCGGGGCGTCCCGAGTTTGAGGTATTCCGCGCCGCCCATCCGGAGAATGTGGACGACGTGGCAGAGGGACTCCACGTTGTTGACAATGGTGGGCGACATGTAGAGGCCCATCGCGGCCGGGAAATAAGGGGGCTTGATGCGTGGGTAGGGGCGCTTGCCTTCCAGCGACTCGATGAGGCCGGTTTCTTCGCCGCAGATGTAGGCGGCGGATGTCGAATCGGCGGGGAGCTTTGAGTGGGAAGGCCAGGGAGGGTGGGATCATCGTCGACGATGAAAAAAAGCGAAAGCGGCGAGAGCCATCAGGGCAGTTACCGAGGGCTCTGGGATGCCATAGCCATACTGAAGATGATCGACCTGCAGGGTGTTGGTGGCCCGGAAGCGCCGGATGCCTTCTTCGGCGTAGAAGCCGATGAAGCGGTGCGTCTCGACATCGCCGCTGAGGTTCATATCGAACCAAAGACGAGGATCAAACTCGCCTGAACCGGCGAGATTCAACCCCGACTCGCCATAAACCCCAAACTCCACTTCCTCGAAAATATCGCTGACTTCCGTGACGACGATTCCAGCGAACAAGGGATACTGTCCGTCCTCGTTGGGTTCGAATTCGAACTCGAAGTATTCAAGAGGTCCTGTATCAGATCTGACTGTGATCCAAGAGTCGCCTTGAGACCCCTGAAAATCGAAAATTCCGTCGTCACCATCAACATTTGAAATCGGACTCACACCAGTTGGTGTGATGAGAGAACGGTAAGTTGTTCCAAATGCAAGTGGTCCGGCTCCATCTCTCACGAAGGGCGTGTTGAGCAAACCGTCTTCGAAGTCCTCGAGGAAGATGATGCCTCCTTGAATGCCTTCATAAAAGGGGCTGTCGAGAGCACTGCGGTAGGGAGTGGGATGCCACATGCGGAAGGTTGCGCCGCTCAAGGACGTGAGCGATCCGGCAGCAATGAGAACTAGAGAGAGAAGAAGGGAAGGAAAACTTTTCATGGGATATCAGGTCACGGGTTGAGAAGGCCCAGGGCATCGAGGGCGTCGAGGAAGTTCTGTCGGCGCCAGGTATCGTAGCCATCGCGAAGGGTCGCGCTACGGGTTTTCCAGCCCGGACCGTATTCGGGGGTGTCATTATACCCCAGTGAGACCGTAAAATCCGGATTGCCGTCACCCCAGCGGGCACTTTCCGCGGTGATTACGCCCGGGGCGATGATGGTGTCGTTGCTGTCCCTGATGCCTCCAAAAAGATCCATCTCATTCTGGAGGAGCTGATAGCCACCACGAAGGCCGCCGCCGGTGACCGGCGTCATGAGACCTCCCGGAGTGCGGAAATGAAGATCAACGCGATCTCTGAATGCCTGCTGGTATTCTGGATGGTCCCGCAAGATGCCGTGAAACTCGGCGACCCCATCGGTGACATTGACCCGGTCGGCGGGTGGGTTTCCGGGATTCAAGGAAGACTCGGCATCCCAGACAATGAACTGGAATTTTCCGCCGGGATTGGTGACGGGTTGGGAAGAAAGGTCTTCATTCAGACCCCGCTGCCGGAGGACGCGGAAATTCTTGCTCGGCCAGTCGCGGACGTTGGCATACATCTGCACCAGCAGGTAGTCGAGGTAGTTGTCGAGATCGAGATAGTTCAGCACGGCCTGCCAAGCCGCCCCATCGCCGGGATTGGCGGCGGCGCTCTGGCAATGGGTGCGGAGGAGATCCCAGGCCGCATAGTCTCCATCGGTAAGGCCCTCCTTCTCAGCGGTGGTGAGGACCCCATCGTTGTTGCCGGAGAACTTGAGAACGTCGTAATCTAAATCGGCAAAGATATAACTTTTCCCGAAATCATCATCGATGCGCTCGCTCGGTTCGTAGGCACCCCAGTAGAGACCATTGAGAAAGACATGAACCCAGCGGCGGTGGGCTTGCAGGTGGGGAGTTCCCGAAGCAGCCCGGCCCATTTCGGCATGGAGGCTCTGCAACCAGCCGCCCCGCACGTAGGTCGCTCCGCGAGGAGTATTGATTTGCCATTTCAGGAGCCAACTGTCCTGGGTGGGGTTGCGAAGGAGGAGTTCTTTGAAGCGTTCCACGTTGTTGTTAAAGAATGGAGACTCTCGGAATTGTATTGCCGAGCTTCCGTCCCGACTAAATCTAGATCGGAAACGCAGCCGGAGATTGTGTTTGGCAGTGGTTCCAAAGCTGCGGCTGGTATCACCGGTGACGGTGAATTCGGCATTTTCCTGGAGGTAGCTATTGCTGGAGGCGGGGTCGTGGTATTCCACTGAGATGAGTCGCCGCCAATCGTTCTCGAGGGGGTCGTCGGAACGATCAGTCACGCTGGAGTTGGCATAGACTCCGGAGTCGAGTCCGAAGAGGCTCCCGGCCGGACCGGTGAGCGAAACGATGGGGTGAGCGAGGAGTTCCTGTTCGATCTCAGGGCGATGAGCAGCAATGACCCGGGGGTCGAGAGCGAAATCAAGATGGCCGATGACTTGGCGGTCGGTCTCTCCGGAGGGGATGGAAACGGCTTCGGCCGGTCCACTTGGGGGAGCGACTTGATGGTCGGTGGGTTCCTGTCCAGGCGGAGCGGTTCCGAGGATGGAATCCGTGAAGAGATAACTCCGAGCGGTGATGGGTGACGGGTCACATCCGCTCTGGAAAGCGACTGCGCGGACCACGGTGCTTTCGCTGACCTGAAAAGGGCCGCTGTAAAGGAGTGATTGGTGGTTGGGGTTCGACCCGTCCAGGGAGTAGTAGATGAGGGTGGTGGGGAGTGAGTCCGGTGGGGTGATGCTCACGGTGAGGCTCCCGTTTCCGCTGGGAAAAAGTCCGCCGTTGGGTGAGATCTCCGGGGCATTGCTCAGGCCAGGGCAAGTGCTGGGGGGATTGGTCTGGCCGGGAGTGGCATTGACGAAATAGCGGATCTCGGCAGCCCCTCCGGAGTTGGGAATGGAACCATCAGAGGGGTCAAAAGCCCACCCGCCCGAAGTGTTCTTCCGTTGTTCTCCGAAGACGTGCTCGTCGACTTTCAAAAAACCACCACCCGGAGTCGGTTTTCGCAGGGTGATGCGATCACCGCTGGCACTGAACCGAAAGTTTGTGTGGAGTTCTGAAGCGGGGTCACGGCGATTCTTGTTGGAGGCAAAGACCAAGAGCAATTCGCCCGGTGCGAGAATCAATTGCTCCGATGGGTCGGTGGTCGGAGCATTGGGGAAAGCCCAGAGGGTTCCGTTGTCTTCAAGGGTCCATCCACTCAGATTGATCGTGGTGTTGGTGGGGTTGAAAAGCTCGATCCAATCGGAGTCGTCCCCGTCTTCATCGAAGAGGGTGTTGTCGTTGGTCGCCATGAATTCGGGAATGATGACGTCGGAGAAGTGTCCCCGGTCCCAAGGGTCGGTGATGGCGTCGCTGTCCGTATCGCTGTCGTAGGGACTGGTCGGGAAGCCCGGGCTTGCCTCAAGGAGGTCGGGAAGCGCGTCCTGATCGGAGTCGAGTGGTCGGGCGATCACCCGGTAAAAGTGGCTCTGGGCCGGGCTTCCCGGGACCGTTCCGGTTTGGAAGGTCTGGAGGTTGGAATTGGTGAGTTCGGTGACAATCTGGGGATGCGCATCCACCAGCCGTTGATAGAAAATGGCATCGGCAGGATCGAGGGAAGAGACCCCCAAGGTCCCGGCATTTGCAGGAATGGTCCGCTCGGTCTTGTGAAGAAGCAAGGCGTGGCTGATAGTTCCTCCGCCTGTGAATACATTGGTCTGGGAGAGTGGAATGGTGTCGTGCCACGAAAAATCGAGGGAGTCGTAGACGCGACCCACGTCCCCACCGTCTTTTAGCCAGGTCACATAGGTCATTCCGAGGTTGTTCTCGTCTGGAGTGATGTAGAAAAGATAGGAGGGAAAGACTGGTAACGGTCCGCTGATGGTTTCCGGGGTCGGAATGTGCAAGGTGATGGATTGCCCCAAGCCTGGAAAAGTGTCCTTAGTCGTCCATACTCGAAGGTCCCGTGAGCGTTGGACCTTGTATTCAAAGCCCGCAGTGGTTTCCCAGTGAATTGCGGGATGTCCTGCGGTATCAGTCACCCAAGTGAGGTCAGACGCGCTTTGAGCGGAGAGCGGATCGAAGGGAATAGAGATCAGCCCAAGAAAACCTATCAAACTGGGAAGCGGGAAGCGGGAAGCGGGAAGCGGGAAGCGGGAAGCGAGTTCATCGTCTGCGGTTTCTACCGAGAGTGAGGAAAACAGCGGGAGGCTTCAAGGACTTTTCGTACAGGGTCTGGTTGTTTTCCCGCATCCCTGCAACGGCGGATCCAGAGCGGATTGATCTGCTGATGTGTTCCCTGCGATGGGCCGCCAACTTCGACTGGGTTGGTGGACCAATTTTCAAGGGAGTGGCCCATTCAACGGAAATGGGGGGCTCAAATCAAATCTTAGAGTGCGCTCACGGTTGTCGTTATTTTCGCAACACCACCGTGATCGGCTTGGGGAGGTTGTAGTTGACCATCTCGGAGGGTTGGTATCCGGTCTTGTAGGCGCGAACGGTCTCGATGGTGGGGATGTCCTGGTGGATGAAAACGCCGCCGTCGTCGCCGGTGCGTTTTGAGGGCCAGCTGAAGCCCCTGCTCAAGGGCACCACGGTGGCGTCTTGGATTGGGAGCCCCGCTTCGTCAACGACGAGGATGTTCGAGGAACAGGAGGCCAGCAAGAGGCAGGCAAGAAAAAGGACGGCTTTCATCAACGGACGGTGGCGAGGAATCGTTCCTGCTCGAGGCGTTCCGGGGATTTGAAGTCATTCTCCTCGGAGGTCTCGGCCAGGAGCTCGTCGCGGTATTTATCGATCATCGCTTCCACCGGCCAGGCACTCGCTTCGCCGAAAGCGCACACCGTTTTGCCATCGATCTGATAGGCGATCTCCTCAAGCGTTTTGACGTCTTCCGG
>JALQTQ010000118.1 GCA_023263995.1 Akkermansiaceae bacterium
CGAAGCCACCGGCAAACCGATTTGGGTCACGGAATTCAACAATGGGGCCAACTGGACCGACAACGCCCACGATCCGACCCCAGAAGAAAACCACGACGTCATTCAGGCCATGATCAAACGCATGGACGACACCGACTGGATCGAGCGATACGCCATTTACAGCAACGTCGAGTGGTTCCGTCGCACCCATTACGATGACCGCTCCCTCACTCCGATGGGCCGCATGTATCAACAACATCAGGCCCCCATCGGCTACCGTCAGGAGATTCCCCGCACCGCGCTCTCCGGCAATGCCACCTTCCTCTTCGAAAACAACACCCGCGACTCCTCCGGCGAAGGCAACGTGGCCCTGACCCGTGGAACCCCTCGTTTCGTCACTGGAAGGAGCGGCACGGGCCTGTCATTCGATGGTTCCCACGATTTCCTCACCCTCTCTCCCCGCCTGGGCGACAGCAACGACTTCAGCTTCGCGGCCTGGGTGAAATGGGACGGCGGCGGGAACTGGCAACGCATCTTCGACTTGGGAAACGGCGGCACCGGGCGCTACATTTTCCTCACCCCGAACCACGGAGGAAACCTTCGTTGCGCCATCACCACCGATGGCTGGAGCAACGAACAGCGGCTCAACGCCCCGCCCCTCACTCCCGGCCTCTGGACCCATGTGGCCGTCACCCTTTCCGGTAATACCGGCAAGCTCTTCGTCAACGGCATCCTTGTTGACACCAACCCGAACATGACGATCAACCCTTCGGACATCGGCACCGAGTTCAATTATCTCGGTCACAGTCAATTCGCCGCCGACCCACTCTTCAACGGCACCCTCGATGACGTCCGCTTCCAGGATTTCGCCCTGCCCGAGAGCGCCATTGCACAACTTGCTTCCGGAAATCCTCCGGGGTTCTCGACCATCGCCACCCAACTTGCCACCGCCAACCTTCCCTTCCGCCAGGACCTCTCGTCCTTCACCACCGGTGGCACCGCCCCCCTCACCTTTGAAAAGATCTCCGGCCCCCACTGGCTCTCCCTCGCTCCCGATGGCAAAATCTTTGGGATCCCCGCCCTCGCCGACATGGGAGACAATGCCCTGCTCGTGAAGGTCACCGACCAGAACGGACTGAGCGACACCATCGACCTCACGGTGAAGGTGAACGCACCCGACCCCGTCGCACGCTACCCCTTCGACAACACAAACCAAAACGCCCTCGCCCCCCGGACCGCCGCCTTGCTCGAAGGTCCCACCTACACCAACGGACGAAAAGACCGGGCCCTGCAATTCGACGGCAGCAACGACCACGTGCTCCTGCCCCGGGGCGTGGCCTCCAGCAAGGAACTGACCTTTGCAGCCTGGGTCCGTTGGGACGGCGGCGGTAGCTGGCAGCGCATCTTTGACTTCGGAAACGGCACTGATTCCTACCTTTTTCTCACCCCGAGTTCCTCGGGAAACCGCATGCGCTTTGCCATCAAAAACGGTGGCCCCGAACAAGTCCTCGAAACCTCGCCCCTGCCCACCGGCAGCTGGAATCACCTCGCACTCACCATCGGAAATGGATCCGCTCGACTCTATCTCAACGGTGTTCTCCGCGCCGCGAACTCAAACGTCAACCTGACCCCGGCCGACGTTCAGCCCGCCTTGAACTACCTCGGGAAAAGCCAGTATCCCGATCCTTACTTCGACGGTGCCCTCGACGATGTCACCCTTTTTCCGCGCATCCTTTCGGCGGCGGAAATCGATGCCCTCGGCACGCTTGATCATCCCACCTTCGACGTGGCCAGCCTCACCCACCCCGAACTCGCCCCGGACGCCCCCTTTGAGTCCTCCATCGCCCCCCGCCTCAGCGGAGGCACCCCACCCTTCACCTTTTCAAAAACGAGTGGCCCGGCCTGGCTCACGGTCGACCCAAACGGTCGCCTCTCCGGTGTCCCCACCCCCCTTGAGTGCGGCCTGAATCACTTCATCATCCAGGCACTTGATGCCAACCAGATCGCTACCGCCCTTCAACTCACCATTCCGGTCTCGCCACCGCCGGGGCTCTTCGCCCACTACCAATTTCAAAACAACCTCCTTGACCAAGTCGGCAGTCACCATGCCACCGGTTCCGGCGCTCCGGTCTTCAGCGACGGTCTCTTTGGAAAGAGCCTCACCTTCGATGGCACCGATGACCACCTCCGCCTTCCCTCCGGTCTCGTCTCCTCCCTCACCGACGTGACCTTTGCCATCCGATACCGTTGGCACGGCGGAGCAGCCTGGCAACGACTCTTCGATTTCGGCAACAACACCTCGGAATACCTCATCCTCTCTCCATCCAGCTCAACGAGCCAGATGGAATTCCGGATCACCACCGGAGGCAGCGCCACCCGCCAGTCCCTCACCGCACCGCGGTCGCCTATCAACGAATGGACCCACGCCGCCGTCACCCTTTCCGGCAATACCGGCACCCTCTATCTCAATGGCACCGCAGTCGACACCCAAACCATCACCCTGAATCCCAACCAAATTGCCCCCACGACCAACTACCTCGGGAAAAGCCAATGGCCCGATCCCCTTTTCAAAGGGGAAATCGATGACTTCCGGATTTACGATCACGCGCTCACCGCCGCTGAAGTGACCACCCTGGCCCGGGGAAGTGCTGCGGAAAGCGTAGAATCCGGTTACGAGTTTTGGGCCACCAACCAGGATTTCGAGAACGAACGGTCAGCCGCCCCGGAAGCCAACCCCGACCAAGACGCACTCCCCAACGTCTTCGAATGGCTCTTCGGAACGAACCCTCTGACTTCCGACACCAACCCATATTACCGCGGTCAGATCCGGTCCGCCCAATCGTTGGGTCTTCCCGGAAACGACTCATACCTCACCCTGACCGCCCGCCTGCGCAAGTCGCGCCCCCGCTTCAACCTCATCCCTCAGGGAGCGACCCATCCTTCCCTTTTCGCGCATCCCGGCACGCAAAACCTCGCCCGTCCTCTTCCGGCAGTCGACGACGGCGCCTTCGAAATCCTGACCTGGTATTTCCCCACTCCGGTCACCGACCAGAACCGCGCCTTTCTGCGTCTCAAGGTCGAGCGACCTTGACCGAAGAACGCGACCGCATCCCCGCCACGCGAAGGCAAGGTTCCCGGCACACGCAACCAACTCACGAAATTTTGCCTTTGGGCGAAGTTTCAGATCGCAAAATCATCCCGCTCAATTTAAGGTTGCGGATACGCTGCCGGGCACCCTTGGGAATCTGGTGGACATCGTCGGTGCCCGGTCACCCACGACTCAAAAGACCGCATTCACACAGCATCATGAAAACAGAGCTCTCTCTCCTGTTCGCCGTCCTCACCGCCACATCAGACGGCAAGCTTGCCGCTTGGTATGCACTCGACGAATCTCCGGCCGCCGATCTCGCCGTGACCGAAAATATCGCGGCCAACAACGCCACCCTGATCGGATACGATGCGGATCCCAACTTCTCCTATGTTGCTCGTGGGGTGCCCTCGGCCCGCCCCAACCTCGGCCTTGCTTACGATCTGGACCGGACTGACACCGCCGGTGGAGGCTTCAACCTCGGCAATGCCCCCGCCGTCCAACCAACCGATCAATTCACCATTTCTTTTTTCTTCCAACCCCAGTTCCTGACCACTTTCGACCGCTTTTTCGAATCACTCGTGGGCAACAGTAATGACCTGCACGGAATGCGCATTGATACCGGTGGATCTGGCAACCAGATGAGGGTCCTCCTGCGCTCCGCCACCGGAGCCAACACCCAGGTGACCCACCCTACTGTCCTCAAGACCGATGGCACCTGGTATTTCTTTGCCTTCCGCTACGACACCACGGCCGTCGATACTGACCCGTTCCGGGTGACCCTGATCGAGATGGACGGCACTGAGATCGACGAAGCAGCGGTCGCCGCCGCCACCTCA
Organism: Akkermansiaceae bacterium; assembly: GCA_023263995.1. Lineage (GTDB taxonomy): Bacteria > Verrucomicrobiota > Verrucomicrobiia > Verrucomicrobiales > Akkermansiaceae > SW10. The sequence continues at coordinate 3,907 of JALQTQ010000118.1, forward strand.
GGCACTGCCGTCTTGAATACTGGCGCGATGGCTTACCCGCACGAGGGAAACAGCTTGGTCGGGGTCGAACTCCCCGATGCAAGCAACCCGAACAACATTGATACCGTGATCGATGAATATGCCTTTTTCGACAATTCCGATGGCAACGGCGTGCTTAGCGATACCCAACTGGTCAACGTCTTCCACTTCGGCCCCTCCGGTGTCGAACTCATCTCCTCCTTCACCTCGAACCGCTCAAGCGTCTCGCCCGGCAACCCCGCCACCTTTTCTTGGGCCGTTGCCAGCGGACTGGACTCACTCGTTCTCGATGATGGCCAGGGCAACATCGTCGACCTCCTCCCCCTGACCACCAACCAAACCGGATCAACCCAAGTCTCGCCTGCGGAGACGACCACCTACACCATCCGTGCCACTCGAGGGGAAGCCGCCAACGTCTTCCCGCTGACCGTGGTTGCGGGTGAAGCACCAGAGATCGTGAGCTTCACCACCTCTGCAGGCCTCATTCAACAAGGTTCTTCAGCCGATCTGACCTGGTCGGTGCTTGGAGCAGAAACTCTCACCCTCGATCCTGCAGCCACCGATGTCACAGGCGAAACAAGTCTCACTCTTTTTCCCACCACCACCACCACCTACACCCTGACCGCAACCAATCCCTTTGGCTCGGTCACGGCCGAAGTCGATGTCGACGTCCTGACTGGCCCGGTTCCGGTGCACCGTAACGTGGCATCGCTGGGAGGTGGCAACGATACCCTCTGGCCCGACCTCGTCGGGAACCGAGATTGGACCGTGACGGGAGGAATGCTCGTCGAACCCCTGACCACTCCGGCACCCGGCACCACCATCACGGCAGCCTACACCACGGGTGGTCTTCTCAATGGTGCCGCGACGGCCACCCACCAATATCCGCAAGTCACGATTGAAGTATGGTTCCGCCCCGGTGCCCTGACTCTCGACCACGAGGTGATCTATGAAACGGGAGGCGGCCAGAATGGGCTTGCCGCCCTCATCACCGAGACCGATCTCCGGCTCCTCGGCAGCGAACTGAATGCCCGAACCCTCGATGCGACCATCCCACTCGCTGGCCTGAACCTTGAAAACTTCCTTCAACTGGTCATCACCAACGACGCCGATGCCGATCTTTGCACCGCGACTCTCCGTGATACTGTGGGGAACGTCCGCACGGTGTCCGAAGCCGCCGCGGTGACCATCGGAGGGAACGGGGCCGGCCTCTTCACTTGGGCTTCCGGCGCGATCGCCGCCGGTCACACCAACTTGGGGGGACGCAGCGAGGCTGCCGGGGTCTCTCCCGAGGGCCTGACCGGATTCGCCGGTGAGATCGCGATCCTCAACGTCTACGACCGAATCCTCAACGATACGGAAATCCAGCAAACCTTCAGCCGGGTCGCATCGGTCTCAACAGGCCTTCAGGTCACGACCGTCTCCTTCGATGATGCCACCGACCAAATCACCCTCACTTGGGATTCGGTGAATGGTCAGGACTACCTCTTGCAATTCTCAACGAGCCTTCAAAATGACGAATGGTTTGAACTGGCAGGTCCCTTCACGGGCACCGGCGAGGTCATGACCCAAACAGCCACCCTGCCCCCCAATCAACTTCGCTTTTTCGTCCGCCTCGCCCTCGACCAACCCTGATTCGGGAAGCCTGCTTCCAACCTATCGTCAACCTGCAATGACCTTTCCACGGCCGTGGCTTGCCCTTGCCACTCTTTTTCTTGCCGGCTCCCTCGACGCATCTCCCCGGATTTCCGAATTTGCGGCGATCAATTCGGGATCGCAGCTTGACGGCAACGGGGACACTCCCGACTGGATCGAGCTCTTCAATCCCGACCCTGAATCGCTCGACCTCGCCGGCTACCACCTCACCGACGATCCCGAACTTCCGACCAAATACACCTTTCCGGCTAACACCACGATCCCACCGGGTGGCTACCTCATCGTCTTTGCTTCCAACCAAGCCGATTCCTCCTACATCGATCCGGGCGGCTTCCGGCACACCAACTTTTCCCTCAGCAGTAACGGTGAGTATCTGGCCCTGGTCGCCCCGGGAGGCAGCGTCCTCCAAGCCTTTGCTCCGACCTTCCCACGACAAGGGGATACTCACACCTACGGCATCGGCACCTCTTCCAACACCATGACCTTGGTGGCAATGGGAGCAAACTGTCGCTGGCTCGTTCCTTCGAGCGATCTCGGCGAGACCTGGAAATTCACCGACTTTGATGACTCCGGCTGGAATGCGGCCGAAACTGGAATCGGATACGGATACGAGGCTGAGACCGGAACCGGTGGAGAGACCCGCGCCGCGATGTGGTTCACCAATGCCAGTATCTACCTCCGCATTCCCTTCGAAGTCACCGACCCGGCCGCCTTTTCTTCCCTCTCGCTCAAAATGCGCTACGACGATGGCTTCGTGGCTTATCTCAACGGCGTGCGCGTGGCCTCAGCCAACGCTCCGGACGAAGCCTCCCTGACCCACACCGCCACTGCCACTGAACCAAATCCGGACGAAAACGCGCTCGTGCCGGAGGTCTTTAGCATTGCACCGGGCTCGCTGGTCGCCGGAACCAATATCCTCGCGATCCACGGACTCAACCTCACCGCTTCGGGATCCAATTCCAGCGACTTTCTGGTCCTGCCCGAGCTGGAAGCCAACGAAACGAATGCCTCAGGTTCCTACGGCTACTTCGCCACTCCCACCCCGGGGGCCCCCAATCCCGCCAGGCCGCTCAGCGGCTTTGTGGCCGACACCAAATTTTCGCAGGATCGTGGCTACTACCGCGAGCCCTTCGCCCTCACGATCACTTCGGCCACCCCGGAGGCGGAAATCTACTACACCACCGATGGGACGGCACCGTCGGCCCAAAACGGCACCCGCTACACCTCTCCGGTGACCATCGCGTCCACCACTACGATCCGGGCCATCGCCATGCGCGAGGACATGATCCCGACCAACATCGATACGCAAACCTACCTCTTCGTCGCAGACGTCGTTCGCCAGACTCGTCCAGCCGGGTATCCGTCGACCTGGGGAGGAGCCCCAGCCGACTACTCCATGGATGCCGAGATCGTCGACGATCCGGATTATGCCAGCACCTTCGAGGACGCCTTTGCGGCCCTTCCCACTCTCTCCCTGGTCTTTGAGCCCGATGCCTTCTTCGATCCCAACACCGGCATCTACCAGCGGCCCGGCAATGAAGGGATGGCTTGGGAACGTCCCCTCTCGGCCGAGTTTCTCGTCCCTGACGACTCCGAGCCGGGATTTCAAATCGACGCCGGCGTTCGCATTCAGGGCGGTTCCTCGCGCAATGTCGACACCCCGAAGCATTCCCTGTCCCTGCGCTTCCGGTCGCAATATGGGCAAGCGAAACTCGCCTACCCTCTTTTCGCCAAGACCCCGGTCGGGGAGACAGCCATCGAGGAATTCGACTCGCTCCAACTTCGCCCGGAATACAATTACGGTTGGATGCACCGCCATTGGTATCAGGCCGATCACGCCCTCTATGGTCGCGATCAATGGGCCTCGGACCTTTACAATGCGATGGGGCAGAACGGCTCGCACGGGCGCTGGGTCCACCTCTTTCTCAATGGCATCTACTGGGGGCTCTACGACGTCCACGAACGCCCCGACGCCGACCACATGGCCAACTACTTCGGCGGTGACCAGTCCGACTACGACACCGTCAATTCCTCGGTGGCCACCAACGGTGACCTCACGGCATTCAACACCATGATGGATCTGGCCTACGGTAGCATTCAGACGCAGCCTGTCTACGAAGCGATCCAAGACTACCTCGATCTCGACGCCTTCGCAGACTATATGATTCTCAATGCCTACGTCGGCAATCGCGACTGGGATGGTCACAACTGGCGGGCCGCTCGAAAACGCGAACCCGGGGCTCCCTACCTTTTCTTCCCTTGGGACACCGAGTTCGCGGTCAGCCACGTCAGCGGCGGGGTCTTTCCCACGCCACCCGATTTCTTCAGCACCGCCCTCAATACCAATGTCACCGGGAAAAGCAGCAGCCGTCGACCCACTGGTCTCCAGTCGCGCCTGCAACTCAATCCCGAATACCGCCTTCGCTATGCCGACCGGGTTCACCAACATTTCTTCAACGATGGACCACTCGTTCCGGCAAAAGCGGCCAAATTCTGGAATGCCCGCTCAGTCCCCATCAGCACCGCGATCGTGGCCGAATCCGCCCGCTGGGGGGACTTCCGACGAGACGTGGCCCCGGGACGATGGGCGTCGTCCGACTTCGATCTCTACACCCGTGACGAGCACTACCTCCCCGTCCACGATTGGCTCGTCAACACCTACATCCCGCAACGCAGCGAACTCGTTCTAAGCCAATTGCGATCGCGGAATCTTTACCCAAGCACCGACGCCCCGATCTTTTCCCCGCACGGTGGGATCATTCCACGCGGAAGCAGCATCTCCATTTCGGGAACCGGCACCATCTACTACACGACCGATGGCTCCGACCCCCGCCTCGTCGGCGGCGCGATCAACCCTTCCGCCATCGCTCTGGGAATCGGGGCCCCCCTTCCTCTCACCAAATCGACTCACCTCCGGGCCCGCACCCGCGCGACCAACGGTGAATGGTCTGCCCTCAACAACGCCACCTTCACGATCGATGCCTCCAAGCTCGCGCTGAGTGAGATCATGTATCACCCCATCGGAAATCCCCTCGCCGAATTCCTGGAATTGACCAACACCGGGGAATTCGAGATCAGCCTGACCGGGCTTCATTTCAGCGAGGGCATCACCTTTGACTTCGACCAAGACTCCACCATTGCGTCCCTTGCTCCGGGAGCACGACTCCTCATTGTGCGAGATCTCGGCGCCTTCCGCTCGGTGTATGGCAGTGGCCTCGACGCTCTGATCGCGGGAACCTTCCAAGAAGGAACAGCCCTGAACAATGGCGGTGAAACCCTTGCCATCTCGAATGCCGAGCAGACCCCGATTCTCATCGTGAACTACCGCGACCGAGCCCCTTGGCCCACCGAAGCCGACAGCCTCGACCACTCGCTCGTCTTTGCCGGAGGTGATCCCGACCTCCCCGTCAACTGGCGCCCCTCATCCACCCCCGGAGGAAATCCCGGTACTTCGGACTCAACGCCACTGAACGGCAACTCACTCATCGACTACGCCCTCGCAAGTTCACCCGTCATTCGACCCGAGGCCGGCCTTCCGACCTTCCGCTGGGTGGCCCACCTGACCGCCGACGACGTCAGTTTTGACATCCAATCTTCCTCCGATCTTGTCACCTGGACCACCGTCGACTCACCCATCGCCAATCAGTCTCTCGACCCGACCAAGGGCACCCGCACGCTAACGATGGTTCTCCCCGGGGGACCAACTGGTTATGCCCGCCTCGTGATCCGGCCGCGCTAGGAGTCTGTCGGACTGAAAACACTCGGCGGTGACGCCGAGTTGCTTTAGATTTCGGCATGGCAGCATCGTTCGTTAATCTTGATCGCAACACTCCCATGCTTTTGCCCCCTGACCTCCGTGATTGGGTCGATGAGGATGACCTCGTCCATTTTGTGATCGAGGCCTGCGAGCGCCTCCCCCTTGAGGCGTTCCGAGTCAATCATCGTGGAAGCGGAAGTGCCCAGATGCCACCCCACATGATGCTCGCCCTGCTGGTCTACTGCTACTGCAACGGCATCTTCAGTTCGCGTAAAATCGAGCGAGCCACCTACCGTGATGTTGCCGTGCGCTACCTCACCGCCGACACCCACCCTGACCACGACACGATCTGCAAATTCCGCCGTGAGAACACGACCGCCATCAGTGCGGCCTTTGTTGACATCCTCGAACTGGCTCGCAGCGTTGGCCTGCTCAAGCTGGGCAAAGTCGCCACCGACGGCACTCACATCAAGGCCAACGCCTCCATCGACCAACACGTCACTTACGACCGTGCCGTTGAACTTCGCGAGCGCCTCCAAGCCGACATC
>JALQTQ010000119.1 GCA_023263995.1 Akkermansiaceae bacterium
CTCACCTTCATCTTCCGAGATCGACCCCGGATCCGCAAGGGCGCGCCACGCCAGCTCCCTCTGCGATTCAGAAAGCGGAACAGCCGAAATGAGCTCCCCGGCAGGCCCGGCAAAAAGAACCGTCACTCCCGCCGTGGTTGAGAGATCTCCCGCGAGACGGGCTGATCGCGGGAGGGCCAGCTTATCGCAAAGCCGGGCATTGGAGCGCGCAATCGATCGAATCCGCTCGCGGCTCCGGGCTTCCTCCGATTGACGGGCGCTGATCAAAGAAAAAAGCCCCGCCCCAAGGGTCAACATCACCATCGGAAAGATGAGTCGAAGAAACAACCCCCCTTTGCCGGATGAAGATTGTTCGCTCACAGTCGCTGCCATGGATCATTACTGATCACGAAATTGGATAAAATCTATCCATTTTGAGCAATTTGGATAATTCTAACTCTCCATTGTTGGTCGAATTGGCTCCGTTGCCTAACAGGCTCCCATGAAATCGCCGTTTTCGCCCCCTCGTTTTTTTGTCGGCATGTCCTTGTCCGCTCTCCTCGGCAGCCCGTTGGCGCACGCCCAGGACAGCCTTCAAACCGTCGTGGTCACAGCTTCACGCTCGCCCGAAACGACCTCCTCAACCATCCAGTCGGTCAGCACGGTGACCAAGGATGATCTCATCGACAATGCCTTCCGAACCCTCCCCGAGGCCCTGCGGTTCACCCCGGGTGTCTCAGTGCAAAAGACCGCCCACGGCCATGGCTCCCCGTTCATCCGAGGATTCACGGGACGGCAAAACCTCTACCTTGTCGATGGCATCCGCATCAACAACTCCACCGTCCGCTCCGGTCCCGTGCAATATGCCAACACCATCGATGCTCTCGGTCTCGACCGCTTCGAGTTGGTGAAATCGCAGGGCTCGGTTCTCTACGGCTCCGACGCCCTCGGGGGCACTCTCAATTCGATCACCACCGCCAGCGGATACCGCGATCAGGAAGCCGCCTTCTTCCAGTCCGGTTCGGTCTTTTACCGATACGATACCAACTCCCACTCCCACGTCGGTCGTTTCCAGCAAACCATTGGCTCCGGAGGCAAGTGGGGCCTCACTCTGGGGACGACCCAAAAGGACTTCGGCGATGTCCGCTCCGATTTCTTCGGCACGATGCGCGGCACCGGCTACCCGGAACAAAACTACGACGCCAAATTCGAGTTTGCCCTGAGCGAGAACCATCGCCTCACCCTGGCCCACCAGTTTCTCAATCAGGACGACGTCAGCCGCTGGCATTCCACGCTCGCCAATCCCGGGGGCTGGGAAGGACTCGACGACGGTGACTTCACTTCCCGCTTCTACGACCAGGAACGCTCGCTTTCCTACCTCCGGCTCGAAGGCGACCAACTCGCCGGACCAGTGCAACGCTATCGGGCCACCTTCTCCTATCAGAAATCGCAGGACTCGGAATTCCAAGACCGCAATCCTGCCTCGGCGCAAACCCGCTTTGCGAACATCGACACCCAAACCTACGGACTTTCCTTCGAAGCCCAGTCCGATCTCACCGAAAACACCTCGCTCCTTTACGGGGCCGACTACTACGAGGATCACATCGATTCCCAGGGAGCCCGCAACGGCGTCTTTGAACCCCGCCGCCGTCCCCTCGCCGACGATGCCACCTACCGCTCCCTCGGCCTTTTCGCGCAGGCCCGTCATCGCTTCAACGAGCGCTTCGATCTCTCCGCCGGAGTTCGCTACACCTACGCCGAAGCCGACCTCGGGCGGGTCTGGGATGGCACCCGGGATGTCTCGGCCGACGAATCCTGGGACGCGGTGGTAGCAAGCCTCCGCAGCATCTACCGTCTCAAGGACGACTGGTCCCTCATTGGCGGGATCTCCCAAGCCTTCCGAGCACCCAACGTCAACGACCTCTCCGGAAATCTGACCACCCGATCAGGCGTGCAAAGCACGGGCAACCTTGACCTCGACCCGGAACGCGCCGTGACTTTCGAACTGGGCAGTCGACACCAAGGCGCTTCGACCAGCTTCGAGATCGTCGGCTTCTACACCTTGGTCGATGATCTCATCACCAGCATTCCCCAGAGTGCCGCCGTCTCCGACACGGTCACCGTGAACGGAAGCGAAGCCTGGATCGCAGGACTCGAACTGCAGGGCTCTTGGCATTTCTCGACCGATTGGACCCTCTCCGGTTTCCTCACTTATCAATCTGGTGACAATGAACGCCCCGCTTTTGTCACCGGCCCGGGCCGCACCATCACCGAACCGCTCTCCCGCCTTTCACCGCTGCGTGGTTCCCTCGCCCTCCGCTACCAGCCGTCGGAAAAATGCTGGGTGGAAGCACGCATGATCGCCGCTGACAAAGCGGACCGCCTCTCCGCCGGCGACCTCGAAGACACCCAACGCATCCCCCCGGGCGGCACTCCATCCTATCTCACCACCTCCCTCTTCGCAGCTTACCGAGCCTCCGAACGGCTGCAGCTCAACCTCGCTCTCGAGAACCTGGCCGATGAAGACTACCGCATCCATGGCTCGGGCCTCAATGAAGCGGGCTTCGGAGCCGTCATCGGAGCGAAATACCGCTGGTAGCAACAAGCTGATTCGAAGCGGGCCTGATGAGCAAGCACGGTGACATCTTCCATCAACGAGCTCTTGCCATACCCTAGGGATCATTGAGGATTTGGCCCGATGATCGATCAAACGGCTTTCCAAGGGTTGAGTTGGCTCACAGCTGTTTTCCTGCTTTCCCTGGCAAACCCGGCATTCGGGCAGGACACCCCATTCTCGGTTACCCCGTCATCGCTTGACCTCCGGATTCCACAAAGCTCGATCGTTCCCTCACAGCCTCTCTCGGTCTCCGCGTCCGACCAGCAATCATGGTCGGTTCACGCCAGTGCCCGACTGAGACTCTCCGCTGAATCCGGAAACGGCAATGGCGACCTCGATGTTGAAGTGCTGGCCACTGACCTGGAGGCGGGAACCTATCTTGAATCAGTCACCTTTTCCCTCGGACAGGAAAGCATCACCATTCCGGTCACTCTCCACATCGAGCCCCTCCGGATCATCCGTCTCAAGGCAGCACAGGACGCGCAATACGTCTTGGCACTGAGTGCACCACCCGACATCGGGAAGAAGGGCTTTCTGCTGAAAATCGACGCGAGTGATGGCAAGATCGTTGACTATTGCGAGGTCGGGCCAAACCCGTCGGACTTTTCGGAAGCTCCCGGCCTGGACCGCGTGTATACCCTCAGCTCCGGAGGCCATCCCTCACCCGTGGTGCATCTTGCAGACTGGGAGGTCTCCAATAGCCTGACATACCCAACAAATACCAACACCATCCAAGCCTCTCCGCGTGGCCTTCTCGCGGTGGGAGGAGACGAAGTCACTCCCTACCTTTGGGTCATCAACCCGACGAGTGGAGAAGTGGTCTATCGCCTCAGTTCCACCCGTGGAGGACGGCCACGATTGCGTCCCATGGTTTTTTCCCCCGATGGCCAGTTCTTGTATGCCCTGGATCGTGACCGCATTCTCAGCAAATACAGTTTCGCTAACCAGTTCCTGAAAAAGGAAGGAACCCGCAGATACGGTGACGACACCGATGAGTTTCGGGGCGATCTTCTCATCACGACCTCCGGGGACGCCCTTTTCTATCAGCACCACCGGACCACCTCAGCTCTCTTTGACACCTATCAGGCACCCGACCGCTTCCAACCCGTCGCCATCGATCCCGACGGGATCATCGCGATTGGAGAAGATGAGATCCGCTACGCCCGGTCGGGAGAATTCATCGCAAATCTCGATTTCACCTCCAATCTGGCCGCCGTCACTGCCGACAGCCATCACCTCGTCCGCTACTCCGAAACAAGACAAGCCTTTGTCTCCAGGCCTGTCGCCGATTTCCTTGCCCTTCCCGGAACAACCCCTCAACCGGGGGAGGACCTTTTCGAGATTCCCGAAACCATCTCCGAACCGCCCGTCGCGGGTGCCGAGTCCTACGAACTCCTCCTGGGCCTGGCCCCCGACGCCCTCGAGCCAGTCTCAAGTTCGGCCAATCCGATCTTTCAGACGCAGAGCTTGCTTCCAGGCTATGGCAAGGTCTTTTGGCGCATCGACTCACTCAGTGGAGGAAACAGAACCGAAGGATCGCGACGCGAGTTCGAATTGGTCCTGAAGCCGGAAACTGCGTTCCTGGGATCCGTTCCCCGTGTGATGAGACTCTCGGAAGGACAGGTATCGGTCAGTGCCGAGACTCTTTTTCAGGAAGTGGAAGTCTGGGCCCACCCTGTTCTGGAACCACTTCCCAGTGCCCTTGAGCCTGTCGCCTCGCTGACTCCGGGCTCCCCCGCCTTCCTCGAGAGCAATTCTCATCATGGCTTTGCCGGAGGAGAGTTCTACACCAACAAACAGGATGAAGTTCAGAGATATCAGGTGAGCCCGGAGGGGTATCGCCTCCGCACGGAAGTCCCGAATTTCTCCAAGGAAGGCTTCAGGATCCTCAGCTTTGTCTCGTCGGGAAACTTCTTCTTCATCAGCCGGAGGAACAACGTCCCCCGATTCGACGATGTCCGTGAGCTTTCGATCTACCGGGCCTATCCCGACCCAGTCCTCGAGCAGGAATTCAGGCCTCCACCGGAGGATCCCTACCACAGGACTTTTGGCGGTCAACTTGCGGCTGAAGGCGACTTGTTGGTGGTATCGAATTACAGCGAGGGTAATTCCCAACCGCTCACCCTTTGGGTGTATCGAAGAAGTCACGAGGGCCTGGCTTGGCAATTGGTCAACCGAATCGAAATCGACGATTCGGAAGCAGCGATGTCACGCGTTGCCACCGACGGACAACGAATTGCCGTCAAGCACTGGGACACCCGTAATGGAGCCCCGAGGGTCTCCGTGTACTCGACCAGCAATGTGAACAGCTTCTCCCGCACCTGGACCATTCTTGCCTCGGAGTTCATGGAAGGGCCGTTCGACAAGGACACTCTCCGGACCCTTGACATCGATCAGGGCTACCTGGCCCTTGCCTCTCCCTCAACCTCCCCTCGGCTCTATCATCGTGGGTCAATCTTCGTGTTCGAACGCCTTGCCGCCGGAAACTGGGTCAAACGGGGAACCCTCTCAACCCTCCCAAGCTTTTTCTTCCCTACCCCTTCACCACTCGCCACTGATCTCGCCATATCCAATGGAGTTGTCTTCGCCAACGGCGACGAGACGATTCACCGCTTTGAGCTCTCCCCCGATGCCAACAAGGCTCCTCACTTTCGTTCCAAACCAGAAAAACATGCGGTCAGCGGCAGGCTTTACCGCGAACGGATTGACGTCGCCGATGATTCCCAATCCCTCATCCTCGAAGACCTGGAACTTCCCGACTGGATGCAACTTGAAGAGCGGTTCGACGGCTACTACCTGACCGGAACCCCACCGTCCGGACCGCTTGCGAACACCGGAAACCTCATTCACCTGAAGGCATCCGACTCTGATAGTGCAACCAGCCATCTTGTCATGTCCTTGGTTTACTACGAGCCCGGTTCTTCCCCAATCATTCTCGAGGGCGACCCGACTCCCTTCTTTCGGGTCGGCGAACCGATGATTCTCAGACCCGACATCATCGGCACTCCACCCCTGAGCTATCAATGGTTCTTCAACGGGGAACCCGTCAACGGGGCCAACTCTCCCTTCTTCGCCATCGCCTACACCACGAATGAAGATGCCGGGACCTACACCCTTTCGGTCTCCGATGGTCTCGATGAAGTGACCAGTGAACCAATCGAGGTGTCGATCCTTCCTCCAAGCCGCGAAGGGACACAGTGGACCACCACCGGCGGTGACCCGTCCCGAAGGAGTCATGTCCCGGTCACCCTCGGCACCCATCGGTTTTCTCCGGCCTGGACGGTGGAATCCTTTCCTTCGGGCTCCAACAGTCCGCCCGTCATCGCCAATGGTCGCATCATCACCGCCACCACGAACTCAACCCTGACCGACCGGGTTCGCGCCTTTGATCTCACTTCGGGAGAAATGCTCTGGGAGTCCCCATTCCCCTCACCAACGTCTGGCTTGGGCGACCCCACCTTGTTCGGGGACCGAGTCTTGATGACCACTAACAATTTGGGGCGCGAAGCAAGTCTCCGTGTCTTCAATACCGCAAGCGGGGAAGAAATCTGGAGCAATACGACCAGGAATTTTTTCACCTCGGATGCCGCCCCGATCTTGGATTCCAATGGAATTTGGGTCAATGGCGGTTCCCTTAACGGGCTTCAAGGATTAACGCCGGATGGTGACGAGGTTTTTCTAACGCCCCTCCCGGCCGGCAACCGATGGGCTCCCGTCCTCGCCAACGGAAAGATCTATTCGTTCAATCAAAACACGCTTTCGGTATTCGACCCGGTCAACGGGGTCAAAGAGTGGGGCTTTGAATTACCGAAGCCACCGTCCCAAGTGTCCATGGCACCGCCCTACCCTGCCATCACCGCCGATGCCGCATTCCTAACCACCCGCCCCGGAACGGCAGCTTGCGTCGACCTCGAAACCCGTTCCATTCGCTGGCTCGTCGAGTATGCCGACTTTCCTGAATCACTCGGACTCTCATTCCGTGGAACGCCGGCCATCCGCGGAAACACCGCTTACTACAACGCGGGATACAAGGTCGCCGCACTCAACGTGCAAACAGGGGCATTAGAAAAGATTTTCGACAGCCCCAGTTTCCTCGGGAAACATCAACCGATCGTCTTCAACGACTACCTAGTCGCGTCGAGTCCGACTGCAAGTTATCTCTTCGACCTTGAAACCACACAACTCATCCAAACCCTACCCGCGGGCGGACCACTCGCCTACGCAGAAGGGTATCTCGTCTCGGGAGGGAACTACGCCACCCTCACCGCATTCTATGCCAACGACATTCCCGACATCCTCACCACCCAACTCCCGCCAATTCTTGAAGGAACCGAGTATGCCGTGCCAATCACTGTCGCGCATTTCGATTCCAACGAAGTCCTCACCTTTGAATTGAAACGCGCCCCCGGTTTCTTGAATCTTTCGACCGAAGGAATTCTGACCGCCAACCTTCCCGATGGACCAGTTCCGGCATCGATCGAGTGCCAAGTCGAGGTTTCCGACCAGATCAACGAACCGCTCACCCGGAGCTTTGGCATTGAGATCATCACAAACAACCGCCCCCCTCTGATCGAGCCATCGCCGCTCATCATCCAAAACCCCCTCACCGGGTTTTACGAACAGGATGTGATCATCCAAAACTCGAACCAACACCCTCTCAACGGCCTCAAGATCGTAGCGACCGGGCTCACCGAGCGACAACGATTGCGTAACGGAATGAATGGCATCCTCTCTTACCCTTTCTCCATTTCAGCAGGAGCAAGTTTCGTCCTGAACCTTCGCTACGAAGCACCTGATCCTTCCGAAACCTTGGCACCCGAACTTTCAATCATCGAGCTTGCCGACAGTCCCTTCCCACCGGGAACCGAACCGCGACCGCAAAAGGATCAGGTCGCCTCACTACCAGATGGCAGGATCCTTTTTCTCTTCGGGTCCGTTCCGGGCAGGATCTATCGAGTCCAGCATTCTACCGATCTTGTCACTTGGACCGACTCGAGCCCTTCTCTGGCCGCAAGCGACTTCAGCACGTCGTGGATCGGCGCGCCCCCCGTGGCAAGCGACTCCACCGTTGTTTTCCTTCGCGTCATTGACCAAAATCATAGGTAAGCGCGAACCCTGATTTTTGTTTCATCCAAATGAGATTCAGGGAGAATCACCCCATGCGATTTTTCCTCACCCTCCTTCTCTTCGGCCAGCTCAAAGCCACCGCCCTGCCACACATCATTCTCGTGATGGCCGACGACCAAGGCTACGGCGATTGTGGCTTCACCGGTCATCCCTACGTCAAAACCCCCAATCTTGACGAGATGGCAAAGCACTCGGTGGTCTTCGATCGCTTCTACGCCGGTGCTCCGGTCTGCTCCCCCACCCGCGCAAGCGTGATGACCGGACGCCATCCAGTGCGCGTCAATGTCCCCAACCACGGCCACTACCTTCGCCCGCAGGAAACGACAATCGCCGAGGCTCTCCAAACAAAGGGATACCTCACCGCCCACTTCGGCAAATGGCACATCGGCTCAGTGCAAAAGGAAAGCCCCACCTCGCCCGGTGGCCAAGGCTTCGACCATTGGCTCAGCGGACTCAACTTTTTCGACCGCGACCCCTATCTTTCTCTCAACGGCACTTTCAAGCAATTCCGGGGCCAAGGAACCGTGATCACGATGGATCACGCTCTCGACCACCTCAAGGCCCACGCCGCAAGGCAACCCACCTTCACCGTCATTTGGTTCCCCTCGCCACACGATCCCCATCGAGAAACATCTTCCGACCCCAAGCTCTACGAGGGCAAACCCCACGCTCCCTACTATCAGGAAATCACCCTCATCGACGAACAAATCGGTCGCTTGCGCAAAGCCCTCCGCGACCTCAAGATCGCCGACCAAACCATCCTCTGGTATTCCTCAGATAACGGCGGTCTGGTGAAACAGCATTCCGGCGGCCGGGAACGCAAGGGCTCGGTCTACGAAGGTGGACTGCGAGTCCCTTCCCTCATCGAATACCCCGCCAAGCTCAAACCAACCCACGTGAGTGCACCGACTTCGTCAACCGACATCTACCCTACCCTCCTCGCCCTCACCAAAACCAAGGTCGTTCGGCAGGCCCCACTCGACGGCATCAATCTCCTCCCCCTGATCAACGGTGAAACAACAACCCGGCCCAAACCCATCGGCTTCTGGCATCTCTTCACTGGCGGCCAATCCACTCAAAGCGATCGAATCATCAAGATCTTGATGGCGGCTCAAAACGCAGGAGAACCTACCCCGCTTCCCGGACGTCTCCTCAAAAACGTCAACGAATTCCCGGAATACGGCTCCGATGATCACAAGACCGGACACGCTGCACTCCTTGATTGGCCCCTCAAAATCCACGCCATTTATTCCACGAAGGAAACCCGATGGGAACTCTACAATCTTTCGGAGGACCCCATGGAAACCACCCCGCTGGACACGCGGGACAACAAACGCTTCCCGGCTATGCAATCCGAGCTCATCGCGTGGCAACGATCCGTCCTGCGCAGTCACTCCGGAGGCGACTATCCGAAATAGAATCCTGTCGGTCTGAAAACACTCAGGAGCAACCACTGGAATCAGCGCCCTCAGTCTCCTCTCTGTCCCGGGAATCCTCTCGATTTCCAGAGGGGTGCTTCTCTCTGCCGGGCCAGGTTGCGGGAAAAATAGAAAATGCTTTCCTTTTTTCTTGATGGCGGGCCCGGGAGACGACATTTTCTGCCCGCACCAATCGGTGAATCCGGCGTAGCTCAGCGGTAGAGCGGGTGGCTGTTAACCACTAGGTCGTTGGTTCGAACCCAACCGCCGGAGCCATTTGAAGGCCCTGACTCTCAACGAGTTGGGGTTATTTTTTTTTAATCAAGAGCGTAGACTGAACACGCACGCTGAACACTTTTGTAGGGATTTGCCCCCCACAACCGCGGGATGTGTGGATCCGCATATCGGGTTGGTGGTTGGAACCTTTTGCAGATCGTCTGGCTTGTTGAACGCGACCCTCATCCAAAGCACTCCGCTGGCACGGCCGAGTTCGGTGAAAATTTAGTAGTACGCGGCGAATCATATGACGAAATAGAGCAGAGCAGTAGCAGCTTTTCCCGTGGTCATGACATAAGGGTGAAAATCTTCGGTTGCTTCGGCTTCCTGCTTTCGCCCCCTGGCACCACGTATGTTGTCATGGGCCCACTACTCCAAAGCCTGCACCTTGAGCTCACGCAGTGAGAAGAGCCCGCCACCCTCGATCGGCAAGCCTCGTGCTCCCG
>JALQTQ010000011.1 GCA_023263995.1 Akkermansiaceae bacterium
CCCCAACCTCCGCACGGAATCGCTGAAGCGGGTCGGACGAGCCTACTTCCGCCGCAACCCTGATGAAGCACAAACTTGGCTCGCCAACAGCGGTCTTCCCTCGGAGGTCCAGGCCGAAATTCAAGCTTCCCGCGACCGCCGCCGGTGACAACCGAGCTCAGCCTCCTCGATTTCACCCCCTCCCGCTTGTCTCCCCAGAGCACGGGAAACCCGATCCTCGCTTTGCCCTTGATCTAAAGGGAAAAACCAGCATCCGTGATCGGCGTCATTCAAACGATTGACCATCATGTCCCGCTTCCTGTCTTCCCTGACCATTTTCTCTATTACCCTGATGACGCCCACGATGGCGGACCTGTTGGCGTATGATCAATTCGAGGGCGATGGCAACGACGCTGCCGGAACCGCCGACGGAACCGTGGGGAACGAGGTGACCTTCGATACCGGAATTCTAGGCCAAGGCGCGGTCTTCGGCATCAGCGCCCTGGAAGGAGTCAACACCATCGATGCCCCGGCATTCGATCCAGGTGACGGTGATTTCAGCATCACCTTCTGGATCAAACGAACTGAGGAAGATTCCCTTGACGCTGACGGAATCTTCGACGCCCTGGCCGGCACCGGAGAGGGCTTTCAGGCCAACTTCCGCCCGGAACCCGGCGACCCGGTCGGATCACCCGCCAACCACATGGCCTTCCGCCTCGACGACAGCAGCGGCCAATTCATCCTGATCGTGGACCCCGGCGAGATCAGCGACACCGAAAATTGGCACCACTTCGCCCTCACCATGGACCGCACGACCGACGAAGCCAAAATCTACCGGGATGGGGCGCTGGCCGTGGCGGTGTCGACCGTCAGTCTCACCGGCACCATCACCCCAGACCGACCCCTCTCCATCGGAGGAATCAACAACTCCGGCAACCTTGGCCTGGACGGCCTGCTCGACGAACTGCGTTTCTACGACGAGGCCCTTGATGCCGCCGCCATCGCCGAACTTGCGATCCCACCCAACCCCGTCCCGGTGGTTCCCCTCGCCGTCACCGCCCTTTCCCGCACCGATGAGTCGGTCACCCTGACTTGGAATTCCAAGGACATCGATTCGATGTCCTACCGCATTCTTTATTCCGAAGACCTTTCGCTCCCCCTCTCCAGCTGGCTGGAAGCCAATGACTCGGTCGCCAGCAAGGGTACCCAAACCACCTACACCCTCTCCGGCTTCGAACTCCCCGCCCTCCCCCTGCCCAACACGCTCTTCTTCGTAGTCGAGGAAAACTAAATCACGCCCTTCCACTATAAATTTCGACCTTTGGCATCTGCTCTGCTTGAAGATCGTCACGAAGAACGATTAAATGTCCAAAGATCCCACGTCACCCACTTCATCATGATCAAAAACACCCGAAAAGTGCTTCCCTTCGCCGTTGCCCTGGGAATGCAAGCCACCGAAGCAGCCACGCTCATCGACTGGGACTTCAGCAGCCTCGACTGGCGCACTGGCCAGGGAAGCGGGCTGGCGACCAACGACCTCGCTCCCAATCCCATTCTCGGCTCCACCTTCGGTAATGCCGCCGCCGGTCTCACGGTGACCGACCTCATTCCATCGACCGGCCCAAACATCGAAGACAACTTGAAGGTGGTGATCAATGCCACCACCGCCGCCGGTGAGGCCGATGTCCGCGACTTTGACTACGGCGGCAATGGCACCAACGAAAACTACCTGGAATTCACTGTCACCGCTGCCGTCCCCGGCTCCCTGACAATCGAGACCATCTCCATCTCCCAGTGGCGCAACGGTGCCGGGGCGGTCGATGGCGTGGCTTTTGAGGTCAGTGTCAACGGCGAGGCCTTCTCGCTGTACGACTCCATCCAAATCGACAGCGACGCCGGAAACGGCCCCGCTTTTGAGACGTTCACCTTCACCGAGACCATCGCCGATGCTGATACCGTGGCTGTCCGTTATGCTCCCCGGGCCGTGAACCAGGGGTCGACCGGTAATCTCCACATCAACAACATTCGGGTGACCGGCACGATCATCCCAGAGCCGAGCGCCTTGGGACTGACCGCCATTGCCAGCTTCGCCGGGATGCTCCGCCGGAGACGATAGGACGACCCGCTTTTCCTGACCGGTTGGCTCAAGGGCTGACCGGTTTTTTTTGTGTTCGGAGCCGGGAGTCGCCCTAATTCGGTGTCCGCTGGTTCCAGTAAATGACAACATTGCGGGTAGCCCGTCCCGCCGCCACCAGATCAAGGTCGCCATCCCCATCGAGATCAGCCGCCTTCAGATCCTCGCAAGCCATGGTGTTGTCATCAATGACCGCATGAAGGGCCCAACGACTGCCATCCTCCGCCTCGGGCACGTAAAAACGAAGGCCCACTTTCTTTTCCGCGCCCGATGGCTGCCGCCAACCTGCGACGACCTGATCATAGCCAAGCCCCAAAAAATCACCAGTCACGAGGGCGTGCCCCTGGTTCAGGGAATCATCCACCACCACCCGCTTTTGCGACCACAAGCCCGATTCCTCCTCAGGATTGATCACGACCTCGTTGCCATGCATGGGCTCGATTGCGGTGATGAAGCGCTTCCCGTTGGGCAGCTTTCCCAATCGGACTTCACCCGCTCCCCGGGCTGTCATCTGGCGGGCCGACCACTTTTCCTGCCCTCCCGGACTCAGCAAATGCACGCCCTCCTTGCAGGCCACGAGAATGCTTTCGTTTCCCGAATCATCCCAGGCCACCGGATCAAAATTGTGGGCGAGGTGAAATCCCTTGTGGATCAGGAAAGTCCGCCAGTCCTCCTGCGGACGATACCCCAGGAAGTTGATGCCCTCGCCCTCCCCCTTGACATTGCCCGGCCCATGCAGGGGGAGCACCGCCAAAAAGTGTTCTCCTCCCTTTTCCTCCACCCAGTGCATGCGATGCACCGTCGGCTCGTGATGCAGGGCACGGGCATCCCGCTTCGCAAAACAATCAGCCGAATGTCCCAACGAGAAAACCGCACCACTGCCACGCGTATCCCCGGGATTCCACTCCGCCCCCACCGCGATTTCCGCCTTCTTGTCTCCGTCGAGATCCTTGGCACAGAGGCAGACGTGGTCCCGCGGAGTCAGCTTCCCGGTCAACTCCCGCAGCTTCCAGTCCGGCGCTTGGTAGGCCACCGTTCTCGCGGAGTCCGCCAGCAAGATGTCCTCCTTTCCATCACCATCGACATCGGCCACCGCCAGGCCATACCCCACCGTGATCTTGTCATCGATGGTCTGGGCCCTGAAGACCGCCTTGGGCACCGCCAGGGCCGGGAGAATGAGAGCCGCTCCAAGAATCGCATGTTTCATTCTCTCGTTTACCATGGAAGCACGGCGGCGCAAGACTACTCTCGAACGAAGAAGCATCCCGCCGTGAATGGAACTGCGGCCTTCGACCGTATCCATGACCACATCCATGGTCCGCTCCCTTTCCATGTTCCTTATCCTCTTCACCCTCGCCGGGGCGAACGAGGGATTTTTCAGGGCTCATTGTTTCAAATGCCACGGTCCGGAGAAACAAAAAGGCGACCTCCGGCTCGACACCCTGACCCCCGACGCAGATGAATGGCAGCTCGTCCTCGAGATTCTCGAAAAGGGCGACATGCCTCCCAAAAAGGAACCCCGACCTGCCAAGGCGGAGATCGCTGCGGTGGTGAAGTCTCTGACCGCCTCCGTCGTCAAGCGGATGGAACCTCCCATTGCTCTCCGAAGACTCAACCGCTTCGAATACGAGGCCACTCTGCACGACCTCCTCGGGATCGAGACTCCCCTCGCCGACCTCCTCCCCGAGGACGGAAAGGTCCAGGGCTTCGACAATGTCGCCGATGGACTGAGCCTCTCGTCCATTCTCATGGAGCGCTACCTCGAAGCGGCCGATACCGCCTTCGAGGCCACCATCCGCCGCATCCCTCCCCTGCCCGCCAAAACCCGGCGGCTCGAAGTCATCGACAACAAGGACAACCAGGATTCCCTCGCCAAGAAAAAAGGCGGAGTCATCAAAGTCCACGGTTCATTCGTCAAGTTCACCCCGGGTTGGCCACCGGTCCGCATCGATGAAGTCCACCCGATCGAGGATGGCCACTACCGCTGCCGCCTTGCGGTCTGGCCCCACGACCCGGGTGACCGCACGCTGGCCGTCGCAATTTACGCCGGCCCGCTCTTTGGTCCGGGCAAACGACGCTTCATGGGCATGTTCGACGTCACCGGGACCCCGGCGCATCCCCGGATCATCGAATTCGAAACCTTCCTCGCCGAAGGCGAAACCCTCCACCTCGTTCCGTGGATCTACCCCGAGCACGTCATCTGGCGGGACAAACACGAAAAACAACCGGGCATCGGAGTGGTCTGGGTTGAGACCCACGGCCCGCTCGACCAGGCCTTTCCTTCGAACGCCCAACAACGACTCTTCGGCTCGTCCGACACCCTTTCCCTCGAACCAGGAACTCCCGTCTGGATGCGCCACCGCAAGGGAGTCAAGGAACATACCGTGGTGTCCACCACACCCGAAGCCGATGCCGAACGCATCATTCGTACCTTTGCCCCCCGCGCCTTTCGACGCCCCGTTTCCCCGGAGTCGCTCGATCCCTACGTCAAGCTCAGCCTCGACCGACTCGCCAAGGGACGCTCCTTCGAACAAGCAGTCCGTGCCGGCGTGATGGCCATCCTCTGCTCCCCGCAATTCCTTTTGCTCAATCGCGAGGAGGAACCCGATGACTTCACCCTGGCCTCAAAGCTCTCTTATTTCCTCTGGTCGTCCACACCCGACGAGGAACTTCTCAATCTCGCGGCCCAAGGCCGTCTCTCCGATCCAAAAGTCCGCCACGCCCAAGTCGAACGAATGCTGCAATCGCCCAAGCAGGAAAGCTTCGTGAAAAACTTCACCGGCCAGTGGCTCAGCCTCCGCGAAATCGAACTCACCTCACCCTCGACCAAGTTGTTTCCCGAGTTCGATCCCATGCTCCAGGAATCGATGCTCCGCGAGACGGAAGGGTTCTTCCGTCACCTTCTCGAAAACGATCTTCCGGTTTCCCATTTCATCGATTCCGACTTCACCATCCTCAACGAACGCCTGGCCCGACACTATGGCATTCCCGGGGTCACTGGCCACGAGCACTCACGCGTCTTCACCCTGCCCGAAGACTCGATCCGGGGTGGCCTCCTCACCCACGCCAGCATCCACAAAGTCACCGCCAATGGCACCAACACCTCGCCCGTGCTCCGCGGCGTCTGGCTCCTCGACCGAATTTTTGGCAACCCGGTCCCGCCCCCACCCCCCGGCATCCCCGCCGTCGAACCCGACATCCGCGGCGCCCGCTCCATCCGCGACCAACTCGAAAAACACCGCGCCAATGAATCCTGCGCCCGCTGCCACGACCACATTGATCCCCCGGGCTTCGCCCTCGAAATCTTCAACCCCATCGGCGGCGAACGCTCCTTCTACCGCTCGCTGGGAGAAGGCAGGCGCATCTCAAAACGCGAACCCTACACCAAGGGACCCGATGTGGTCCCCCACGGCACCTTCAAGGACGGCACGACCTTCCGATCCTTCGAGGAATTCCGAAGCCTCCTCCTCAAGGACGAGGAAATGATCATTCGTACCCTCGCCTCCAAGCTTCTCGTCTACGCCAGCGGCCGCCCCCTCACTCTGGCCGACCGCCCCTCCCTCGAAACGATAGTGCAAGAATCAAAGAAAGCTCCCGGCCTCAAAACCATGATCCATCACCTCGTCGACACCGACATGTTCCTCCGCCGCTGAAACGGCTGCGCCGGGAAATTGCCTGTTTTCAGTGTTCAGTTTTCAGTCCCAACCATCCATACCCTGAACCCTATTCCCATCTCCGCCCTCCTGCCTCCAAACTGACCACTGAAAACCAGCAATTTTTCATTCAATGCATCGCCGCACTTTCCTCCGATCCTCCAGCATCTCGCTCGGACTTCCCTTCCTCAACTCGATGCTTCCCCGCTCGCTACGGGCCGCTTCGTCTGAAAAAGAACCCGACATCCGGCGCATGCTTTCCATCTGCTCACCCCTCGGCATCCACACACCCTTCCTCTTTCCACAGAAATCCGGCCGCGACTATGACACCACCCGCTACCTCGAACCGCTGCAAGAGCACCGCGAGAAATTCTCCATCATTTCCGGCCTGAGCCACCCCGATGTCGATGGCGGACACGCCGCCGAAAAGAGCTTCCTCACCGGCGCGGCCCACCCCGGGCAACCCAG
Organism: Akkermansiaceae bacterium; assembly: GCA_023263995.1. Taxonomy (GTDB): domain Bacteria; phylum Verrucomicrobiota; class Verrucomicrobiia; order Verrucomicrobiales; family Akkermansiaceae; genus SW10. The sequence continues at coordinate 6,235 of JALQTQ010000011.1, forward strand.
CTTCAAGAACACGATCTCGGTCGACCAATACGCCGCCGAACGCATCGGCCACCTAACCCGCCTCCCCTTCCTCTCGCTGTCCGCCAACAACACCGGCCTGAGCTATACCCGCGCGGGCGTCCGCATCCCCCCGGAAACCCGGCCCTCCCGCCTTTTCGCTACTCTCTTTCTGGAAGGAAGTGCCACCAAAAAGGCCGCACGCATGCGTCACCTCGAAGACGGGCAAAGCATCATGGATCTCGTACAAGACCAAACGTCCACCCTTTCACGGAAACTCGGCCGCGAAGACCATCAAACCCTCGATCAATACCTCACCAGCGTGCGCGAACTGGAAAAGCGCCTCGCCACTCAGCACAGATGGGCCGCCCTTCCCAAACCCACGATCGACCGTCAACCCGTCGACGATGTTGAGGACCGAGCCGATTTTGTCCGCAACATGGAATTGATGTACGACCTCATCTTCCTCGCCTTCCGCACCGACTCAACGCGCCTCGTGACCTTCTGCGGAGCCGGCGGCAACTATGTCCCCACCCTGCAGGGTGTCGACGAAGACTGGCACAACCTCAGCCACCATGGCCGAGACGAGAGAAAAATCGAAAAGCTGGCTCTCATCGAACTCGAAGAAATGCGCCTCTTTGCCCGCTTTCTCACCAAGCTCGAAGAGGTGCGCGAGGGCGACCACACCCTGCTCGACCAGACCGCCATCCTGAGCGGTTCCAATCTCGGCAACGCCTCCAGTCACAACAACAGCAACCTGCCAGTCATCGCGGCCGGCGGACGATTCAAGCACGGCCAACACCTCGCCTTCGATCCCCACGATCGCAAGACTCCTCCTCTCGCCAACCTCTTCGTCTCCCACCTGCAACACCTCGGCCTCGAAACCGACTCCTTCGCTACCGGGAACACCACGCTGGAGGGGCTTGACACCCGATCCTGAATGCATCGACCTGATGACTCCCATTCTCAGCCTGCTGACAGGCAGACGTAAGCGCTCAATAGGCCCCTCGATACGAGCCGAGCAGAGATGCCAGAACTCTGGCACCCATGCCATAGGTGCTACATTGACCGCTTACTCATCAAATCAGACCGGGCCAACAGGGCTCAGGATAGCCCGAAGTATCAGGCAAAGGTTTTGGCCGCCTTCGAGCAGAATGGCGTGAGCGCGGCAGCCTTCGCCCAGCAGTGCAGGGTCAAATCTCAATGTAAGATCGATCACCTTGCTTTCTACTCGCAGCGGGCAGGGTGTTGATCAGCAGCGCCTTCTGCCTCGGCCGCTGGTAAAGGGTGTGGCTCATCGTGTTGATCGGGAACTTCAATTGAAATTCTCCAAGTCGTGTGCCAGTCATGGGTTTCCCAATTATCCCGAGTGGCATAACTCCGCACAATCAATTCGTCGTCATCTATTCCGTCATTGTCGATGAGCTCGATATAGAGAAAACCATGAAGCAATCCGACGCCACGATCCGGATTCCGATGATCGGTTTTCGCAGCACCAATATCATCGGGATTAAAGACGTGAATTCCGCCGGTCAGGGAGCCGGAAAATTCCTTCCCGTCCCACAATATTTTCGAAGGTGGAGACCCATGAGTGTGTCCGTGAAAGAGTGCGATGACATTGTATGATTCGATCGCATTCCAAAATGATTCCAAGTCCTCTGTAGGCCAGTCGTATTCAGGGCAGTTGGGATGCAGGTGAAACGAAATAACGATCGGTCTCCCGCTTGTTCCAACGTGCTCAGCTAAGTCTGAGTGAAGAAATTCCATGCTCGCTCGAGGCGCATAATGATGATCCTTTCGGCGTTCTTCACCAGCGCCGGCAAACATTCCGATATTGACACAATGGAGCGGCCCCCAGTCCCAAGAATAATGCAGCCCGTTCTCGGACCTGTTCATCACTCCCGGGCGCGTCGCGTTTCTTTCGATGATTTCCTTTACGATGAACGTATCTCCCTGCGGCCCGTCATGGTTCCCATGAACCTCGTAGACAGGAAAAGGGATTTTCCCGTCTCTTCCAGTGAGCCCGTAATCACTCTTGAAACGCTCCCACTCGAATTCCTGCATCGCCGGAAAACTTCCACCTGCCTTGTCGGCGCTGTCGATCAAATCTCCGGTATTGATCAAGCCGAGAATCTTTGGACTCACTTTTCCCCCACCGTGCTTTCTCGGGATTGGTCGTCCGGAGAACTCGCTCAGGATATGGATCGCTCGACTGTTGGCAGCTTCCGAGTATGGATCAAGACCCGTGGGCGAATGCGATTTCTCGGCGAGGTATTGCGGGTCTCCCGCCACGAGAAAGCTATATCGTTCGCCTGCGATTGCGCTGATTGTGAACAGCGATGTGAAGGCGATGGAGAAGATTGGTGTGTCCATTTTTTTGGCAGAGATTCTATGGTTGCGGTTCCCGTGGTGCGCGGGCTTTCAAAAAGGAAGCGGCGCATGCAGGGTTTTCGTGGGCTGCCTCTCCGCCATGACGGCGGCGAGACCTATCCAACAATACTAGAGAGATACTTGGCTACGCTATGACCAAGAAATACTACATCGGACTCGATGTCCACAAGGACTCAATCGCCATCGCATACACCCACGAAGGCTCTCGTCAGGAGGCCGCTTTCCACAGAACTTGCGGCGGATCAAATCTCGCGATCGAAAGAGCCCTTCGAACCCTCGCCAAGAAACTCGGTGTCAAACTCGAGGATCTCAACGTGTGCTACGAAGCCGGTCCCACCGGATTTGTTCTCGCCCGTCGTCTCCGTCAACTCAAGGTCAACTGCATCGTCATGTCTCCTTCCAAGACCGAGCGCAAACCCAACGAGAAGATCAAGACATACAAGCGCGACGCCAAGAAAATCGCCAAACTCAAGTCCGGATCCCACCCGCCCTTGATGAGGCGGTGCGTGACCTCTGCCGGGCCCGCACCGATGCCTCCGATGACCTCTCCCGGGCAAAACAACGCCTTGGCTCCTTCCTTCTTCGCAACGGCTACCGCTACGACGAAAAAACAAAATGGACTCCGGCCCACATGCGATACCCTCGTCACCTCACCCTGCCCGACCCCACCCAGGCTCTCGTTCTGGAAGGCTACCTCCAAACCATCGACGGCTGCCTCGAGCGCGTTCAGTCCTTCGAAGAAAAACTCAAGCGAGTCCTCGCCGACTGGGAATGGCGTCCCATTGTGGATGCCCTCATGGCCTGCAAGGGCTTCAAGGAAGTTGCTGCCATGACCGTGATCAGCGAAGTCGGGGACCTTCGCCGCTTCAAAGGACCTCGCCAACTCATGGCCTTCCCGGGTCTCGTTCCCGGCGAGGAATCATCCGGCAGCAAGCGACGTCAGGGAAGCATCACCAAGTGTGGCAATGGACAGGCCCGTTGGATGCTCTGTGAATCGGCCCAGGCCTATCGACGCGAACCCAAAATCGGTGCCCAACTCTCGAAACGACAGGATGGTCAGTCTCACGAAGTCAAAGCCCTCTCCTGGCGAATGCAGAAGCGACTCAGCAAGCGCTACCGCCATCTTCGTGCTCGTGGTATCCGCGATAGTAAATGCATCGTCGCCATCGCCCGCGAGCTCTGCGCCTTCATCTGGGAACTGCAAACCGAACTCAATCTCCCCATGCCATCCCGCCCTGCGGACCACGCCTCATGATTTGACCACCCCCGCAGGCCACTCTTTTTTCAAACCCCCGGACGCTGTCCTTGGGGGGCTTTGAAAAAACAATGTCCTGCTCAAAGAACCAATCAGCCCAAAAACAGATCAGCACCCAACCAACAAGACCCCACAAGAGAAGTGAGGGATCAGACCTCACAACCAGGCGCAAGGTCGGTCCTTGATGACGTTCTGAGTTAAGCCAGCGAAAGTCGGTGAGCACTCGAGTCTAGATAAAGGAGAAGGTCATCGGTGAAGACGAACATTGTGGTTTCGAGTACGATTATTATACGATAAAAGACCCACCCATATCAGCATACCAGTCTACGGGAAATCCCACACCACGCCCAGCATCCCTCACTTCCCCTTAGCGGTTTTCGAACCAGCAGACCTCACTCCGACAAAAAGTGAACATACTCAAACTTTGCCCATTGACAAAACCACAACCATATCAGCGTCTGGGCGCTGGCACCCGCTATCAGAGGCTCCTCCGTTTCAGGTTGAAGTTTGTTGCCGCCCTCCGAATCCGACTCGGATCAGGCAACCAGTTGTCCAGCGCCGACTCATGTTCGCTTTGATTGTCTTTAGCCATTTTTTCTCAACCGTTTGAAGTACGGCTCAGCGGCGAGAATACATCCAGAGCAAGACGAACTAAGGACCTTGTCCGCTGTTGTCACCACTGGCTCGGGTTTTTGGTTTTCACGAGTGGCCTTCCCCTTTGATCACCACTGCTCCGAAAGAATCGAATCCGACGCAGTAATACCAATTCATTCCGTTGATCCATTGGTAGTATTCAACTGCCGATGATCTCTCGGCTGAGTCAAAATGGTGTTTAAATCCGTGCCTCTGCGGCAGATTGAATTCATCGGTCTTGGCACGCGGCTCACCGAGCGCATCAACCACAGACTGCTTGGTGTCTCCCTTTGAGATCTTTTCGTAATTGGCGTCCATGCCTCGATCAAAACCAGCGATGAAGCTACGAGGCCCACGAAAAACTTCCGTCACTGCGAACCCAGCCGCCACCCAAAATGCCAGGAGAAGCCCGATTGTGAAGTTTCGCTTAGTAGTCATCTAATTTTCTAAGCAGAAGGTCGATGTGGAGGCAACCCATCCCGCCGGATGCTGGACGCCATGGCGGGCCGAGAGATAGCGCGAAGAGGGAGAAAAAGCCACGAAAAATCCAGTGCACAGGAAGGGATTGCCCTCCCACGACTCATAAGATGGATTTCCCTCCAAAGAGAAGTTATCGAAAGCTTCCTCTCCGGCTTCTTTTCCCTGCGCTTCACGCAACGATTTGAAGAGTCGATCGGCGTCCGCCCGTTGGTAGTCGCTGTGCGGATCGGGTTGGTAGCGCCTGCCGCACAAGGAATCGACTTCCTCCTTCATCGCCCCGAACAGTCCAAGACGGACCACTCCTTTCATCATTTGGCGGAACAATACCGCTGCTTCGCGTTCTCTGCCTTGCAAAAAGGCCTCTTTCAGTTTTTCGTGGCACATGGTGGTGGGTTGGTTTTTTTGGACTCCCTCACGCTGCGCGTGAGGGCAACCAACCGCCACTCTGTTTTAACGATCCAAGGGACGCTTCCCTAAATTCCCTAAATAACCGTTTCAGCGAAATGTGTCGAATAGGAGCACTCTACCGGCTTCTCTGTGCTGACAGGCCCCGTGGAAGTAATTGCCCTTCTTGTTCCAGACTAAGCTAAATGGACGGTGATTTGAGGGCAGCGAGATTGAAGCAGACCAGACGGGCCATGACGGGTCTCTCATGCCGTCCGTCTGATTCGGTGACTTTAAGGATTCAAGAAACCTCCTCTCAAAGCCTGACTCTCTCTAACTCGTTGAAAATGATGGAGCCACCTGTCGGACTCGAACCGACGACCTACTGGTTACAAATCAGTGGCTCTACCAACTGAGCTAAGGTGGCTTGTTCTTCCCGGGGCGAACAGCGAAAGACTAGGAGTTAATGGCCTGCTGGCAAGCTCCGACTTCGTGATTTCAGGTCGGGAATCAACATCGCGGTGGCCGCAAAGATCAGGCCTGCCCCGATCAAACCGACGGCGGCGGGCCCAAGGGCGGCGGCCAAGGGAAAGGCCAGGAAGGGTGCCAGGACGCCACGACATCCAGTGAGAAAGGTGTGCACACTCATGTATTCGGCGACATGCTCGGCGTCCGCAAATTTGGTGACCCAGAGACTCCAAGCGACATTTCCCCCGGCCTTGGCGATGCCATGTAAACCGATCCCAAGGTAGAGGGCCCAAAGATCATTGCCGAGAAAGTAGAAAAGGATGCCGGCCGCGAAGACGAGGTTGATCAGGCACCGCAGAGCGTAAAAATCAACCCGGTCGAACAAACGCCCCCAGACCAGAACGAAGACAAAAAAGCAGCCTTCCGGGATGACCGTGGTGATCACGCTGACGTGCCTCTCGGCGAGAGCCAGCCCGTAGTCCTTGTTGGTCACGTATTCCACAAAGAGGGAAAAGCAGAGGAGATTTCCCAAGCCGAGAATCATCCAGCTGGTGAGCATTTTGCGAAAACGAACGTCTTCCCCGGCATGGCGGAAGGCGTCGAAGAGCTTCACCCGGTGGGACTTGCTCAGCCCTACCCGCTCCATCGCCAAAACACAGACCACCATTGCAAAGGAAGCTCCGGCGTAACACCAAAGGAGAACGGGGTAGCTTTGCAGGGAGCGCTCCAGCAACCACCCGAACAACAGGGCAGCACCAATGGCAAAGGCCTTGCGGTAAAAGGCGGTGATGGAAAAAAGGCGTCCCCTGACTTCATCGGGATAATGCCGCCGGTAGATCTGTGAAAAGAGGGGTAGGTTCAGGGTGAGGGTCACCGAGGCGATGGACATCCCGAAGAGGTAGAGTCCAAAATGATCACCGGCGAGGGCGCTGATCGAGAAGCCAACTCCGGCTGAGGCAAAGATCAGAGCCAACATCAAATTGGCCGAGAGGCCACTGCGGCGCACCGCCTGCACCACGAACAAGCTGAGTAACAAGCCAAGGCTCGGCAGGGCGACCAAGGAGGCTTTGGCCACCCCGTTGGCCTCGAAGACGCGGTCGGCAATCAGGATGGAAAAGGTTGTCATCAGGGTCTCGAGAACCCCGGCCGGAAAGGAGCGGAGGTTCTCGAGATGAAAGGTGCGCGGACGGTATCCTTCAGCCGACACCTTGTCCGTCCTTTCCTTTCCAGTCGGCTGCCAGCCACCAATAGTAAGCCATGCTCACCAGCACCCCGGCCACCCCCACATGGAGAACTTGGACCACCGCGTGAATCCCCGAGGTACTGAGAACCAGTCCCATCACCATCAAGCTCCCAACCAAAGCAAGAATGGTCCGTGGAACCAAGCCACGCCAACCGGCCCGATGCCCAAGCCAAAGGGCGGAGATCAGGATGGACCAAGAAAAACTCCGGTGCACCAGATAGACCAGAGCATCCGAAAGCTCCCCAATCCAATCGGGGCGGGACTCCACGCCGTATTCCCTCATCAAGTCATCGGTCACCTCCCGGATCTGGGAGCCCATGGCCCACTCGACCATGACACAGGCGAGCAGGACCATGACGGCCGGGCGGCCCGGGCCCGGGATGCTTTGACGTGCGTGAGGTTTCCGACCGCCGGCCCAGTAGAGGTAAGTCAGGAGAAACAACTGCAGGAAGGCCAGGGCCATGTGAATGGTAACCACGCCGGCCCGCAAGCCACTAGCCACCACCACGATGCCGGTCAAGGCACTGATGATCACCAAGGCAAAGCTGGCCACTCCGAGACCGGGATAGGTCCGACTGCGCAGGCAGGCCACCATCAGGAGAAAATTCGCCAGCAAAACCGGCAGGGCGAGGAGGCGATTCCCGTATTCGATCCAAGTCTCGACGGCATTGAACTCGTTCAGGAGGTTTTCCGGCGTCACCTCATCGGGGTCGCGCCCCCATCGCTCGGCCGATCGGCGAAAGCGCGCCATCCGTTTCGGGTCCCGGAGGACCTCGAGGTCGACCTCAGCGACGTTGGTGGGTGGGATGATTTTTCCCCAGCAGGTCGGCCAATCGGGACATCCCAGTCCCGAACCGGTCACTCGGACCACCGCCCCGGCAAAAATGAGGACCACCAGAAGCACGATGGAGAGGAAGGCGAGCTTTTGAACTCCGGTTTTTGGCACGGGGAGAGGGTAGCGTATGGGAGCCCGATGACAACCGCACAACGGGCACGGCAGGTTTCCTTGATCTAACCGCCGCGGGATTTCTCAGGAGTCACGGCGGTGAGATCGATCTCCTGACGGGCGAGATGATCCTCGCTCAATTCGTCGTCGACACCATTGAGGTCGAGGAGGTTGGGGCGTTTCTCCTTGGTGATGGCCACCGAGATCCAGCGGAGTTCGTCGGAGTTGTCGAGCATCACCTTGAGGACCATGGTCAGAGGCACGGCGAGGAACATCCCGACTGGCCCCCAAACAAATCCCCAAAAGAGGACCGAGATGATGACGACGAGAGTCGAGAGCCCGAAGCGTCGACCCATCAGCATGGGTTCGAGGAAGTTCCCAAGAAAGACATTGATCGACACGTAACCCACCCCGACGGCCACCGCGCTCGGTCCGCCATCGACCAGAAAAGCCAAGATAAAGGGGGGAACCCCGGCGATGATTGAGCCGAGCACCGGAATGAAATTGAGAGCAAAGGCCACGATGCCCCAGAGGACATAGAAATCGAGCCCGGCTGCCCAGCACAGGAAGCCGGCGAGCAATCCGGTAGCGAGACTGACCACCGTCTTCATCGCGAGGTAGCGTTGAATGTCGGCAGTCGCGGAGAGGATGCGATCGAGATTCGGGCCACGCGCCTTGAGGATGGCATCGACCCTGCGTCCGAACATCCGCGCTTCGCTCAGCATGAACACGGTGAGAATGAGGATGAGCAGGGTCGTCCCTAGAAAGGAGACCACGCGGAAAGCCACGTCTTTCCCGAGATCGAACGGGTTGATGCTTTCCCCGAGCTGCTGGGGGATGCGGATGGTGGCATACTGCCTCACCGTTTCCCGGGCATCCGGGATCTTCCATTTTTCGAGGACTTCCACGGCAGTCTCCGAGATTTCCTCGATCTTGAAATTCATTGCCGGGTAATACTTGTCTTGCCACTTTGTCTCGAGATCGCCGGTTAATGCGATCACAATGATGACGATCCCGGTCAGGAAGGCAAAGTCCACCAGCACCGTGAGGAGGACTGCTATGGCCCGGGGAACGCGGCGAGCGCGCAACCAGGACGTGATGGGAAAGGACACGGTGGCGATGAAAGCGGCCAACAGCACTGGAACAAAAAAGCCCTGTGCCAACTTCAGCCCAGCCACCAAAATCACCACCATTCCGGCGGTCACCAGAATGCGGGTGGCATGGACTTTTGATTCGTTCTCAGGCATAGGTTTGGAGCCGGAAGATCATTCCCGCATTTCCGACAAAGCCAAAATAAGGAGTTTTCGGGGTTTCGATAGTAAAAACCGCTGAAATCGAATTGAGGCGGACCCGACCGACCAGGCCCAGACTTAGCTGCTGAGGAACCCTGTCAGCGGGCTGGTCGCCGAGGCTTCTTCTTGCGCTTCCGGAATGCCGAGTTCGTAGGCCTCGCGTCCCGCCTCGACCGCTTGTTGAAAGGCTCGGGCCATCCGGCAGGGATCGGAGGCGATGGCAATCGCGGTATTCACCAGCACGGCATCCGCTCCCAGCTCCATGGCCTCGGCAGCATGGCTCGGGGCACCCAGTCCGGCATCCACCACCACCGGCACCTCGGCTTGATCCACGATGATACGGATCTGATCCCGAGTGGCGACCCCGCGGTTGCTTCCAATCGGAGCACCCAAGGGCATCACGGCTGCCGTCCCGACCTCCTGAAGTCGTTTCGCCAAAACCGGGTCGGCATTGATGTAAGGAAGCACGGTGAAACCTTCTTCGACCAACTGGCGGGCGGCCTCGAGTGTCTCAATAGGGTCCGGTAAAAGATAGGTCGGGTCAGGGTGAATCTCGAGCTTGACCCATTTTGGCAATCCGGCGGCGGCGGCGAGGCGGGCCAGCCGGACCGCTTCAGAGGCATTGATGGCCCCGCTGGTGTTGGGGAGCAGGAGGTATTTTTCGGGATCGATGAACTCGAGGATGTTGGCGAAAGGATCAGCCTGCCCGCTGAGATCGGCCCGGCGCAAAGCCACCGTGACGATCTCGCAACCGGACGCCTTCAAGGCATCGCTCATCGACTGGTTGGACGGGAATTTCCCGGTCCCCAGCATTAGACGCGAGCGAAACTCACGCCCCGCGATCACCAGAGGGGAGGCCATGTAAAAAGATGGGGTCAGGAGGGAATGAGGTCGGCCACCGCTTCGCGTTCGCCCACCAATTCCGCGACCGATGCATCGATCTTGGCTCGCGAAAAGTCATCGAGTTCCACCCCTTGAACGACCTCCCAGGTCTTGCCATCGGTGCGGATAGGCATGGAAGCGATGAGTCCTTCGGGGATGCCGTAGGAACCATCGGAGCACACCGCCACGCTGGTCCAATCACCCGCCGGAGTGGGAGTGGTGAGGGATCGGACGGTATCGACCACGCCGTTGGCGGCGGAGGCGGCCGAACTCGCCCCGCGGGCCTTGATGATCGCGGCCCCGCGTTGTTGCACGGTCGTGATGAAGTCGCCTTCGAGCCATTCGCGGTCGCTAACAACCTCGGTCACGGGCTGCCCCTTGATTTTGGCGTTGGTGAAATCGGGATATTGGGTAGCCGAGTGGTTACCCCAGATGCACAGATTGGTGACATCGCTGCTGTGGATCCCGGCCTTGGCGGCCAATTGGCTCTTGGCTCGATTTTCGTCGAGTCGGGTCATCGCAAAGAACTGCTCCTTGGGCACTCCGGCAGCGTTGTTCATGGCGATGAGACAGTTGGTGTTGCAGGGATTTCCTACCACGAGGGTGCGGACGTCCGACGCCGCATTGGCCGCGATGGCCTGCCCCTGCCCGGTGAAGATTTTCCCGTTGATGCCGAGAAGATCGTTGCGTTCCATGCCGGCCTTGCGAGGCACTGAACCGACCAGAAGAGCCCAGTTTGTGCCCCGGAACCCTTCGTTGAGGTCACAGGTCGGAACGATTTCCTGCAAGAGCGGGAAAGCACAATCGTCGAGTTCCATCACGGTGCCTTCGAGCGCTCCCATGGCGGGCTCGATTTCAATCAAGCGGAGGTTCACCGGCTGATCGGGACCAAACATCGAGCCGGAGGCGATCCGGGTGAGGAGAGCGTAACCGATTTGTCCGGCGGCGCCGGTGACAGAAACAGTGATGGGGGCTTTCATAGTCGGGGTGGTCTTACTCCCGCTTGGCTCATTGGTCAACGGATGTCCGGCGGAAATTTCACAAGGGCCAGATGACCGGGATGAGCAGGGAGGCGACCACCCACAAGATCAGGGCCAAGGGAAGCCCCGCCCGAAAAAAGTCCCCGAATTGGTATCCCCCCGCCCCATAGACGAAGGTATTGGTCTGATAGCCGATGGGGGTGGCGAAGCTCGCGGAAGACCCGAACATTACGGCAGCGATAAAGGGCTTTGCATCCACTCCGAGTTGCAGGCTGACAATGATCACCAGCGGAGTCAGGAGCGCCGCCACCGCGTTGTTGCTCACCATCTCGGTAAGGATGGCGGCCAAAAGATAAAAGAGGGCGACGAGAATGCGGGGATCCACGTCCCCGGCCGCATCGACCACCACCCGGGCCAGCAGGTCGGCGAGCCCGGAATACTGCAAGGCCTGCCCGAGGCCCAACATCCCGATGATGAGAAAGAGGACCTTCCATTCCACAGACTGATAGGCCTCGACCGGGTCGATGCACCCGGTGATGAGAACAAAAAAGGCCGCACAAAGTGCCACTTGGACGATGGGAATCGGGGGAATGACTTGGATTCCGGAAAGCAAACTGGAGATCATGAAAGCGAGAATGGCAAGGATGGCCAAGGGAGCCTTCTTCTCCCGGATCGCGATCTCCTTGGGCTCGCTCAGATTGACAAAGTGCTTGAGGTCGAAGAGCTGCTGCATTCGTCGAGCCGGCCCCTGCACCAGCAGAGTGTCACCAAAGGCCAGCTTCACGTCCTCAAATCGCTCCTGCAAATTGCGCCCGCGACGATGCACCGCGACGATGAGGACACCGTACCGCTGCCGGAAGTTCAGCTCTTTCAGGCTCTTACCAGCCAGGGTCGAATCGGGTCCGATGATGCCTTCCATCATCACCGCCGACTCCGTGCGCACATCCTCCAGGCCCAGTTGATCCGGGTTCCCCTGGGTGATGCCATCCTTGTCCGCCAAACCCATGAGGTCTCCCAGGCGCCCCTTGATGATGATTTCGTCCCCCTGTTCAAAAACCACCTCGTCCAGCCCCCCTTTCACCCGCTGACCGTCCCTCACCACATCGATGACCCGGGCCTTTTTCATTTTCTTGAGCGACGAATCGAGAAAGTTCACCCCGATCAGGGGAGACTGCCGTGAGACATAGGCGCGGGTGATGAATTCACGGGAGTCCTTGCTATCGATCAGAGAGGCCAAGGTCACCCGGTCGGGCAGCAGCCTCTTCCCCAGGGTGAGCAGGTAGACAAAGGTGACAACCACGAAGACAATCCCGAGCGGGGTGACGTCGAAAAAGCCAAAGGCATACTCCGGATCATAAGCTGCCGCGATTCCCGAAGCGACCAAGTTGGTCGAGGTCCCGATAATGGTCACGGTGCCTCCCACGATGGCGGCGTAGGAAAGCGGAATAAGGAAGCGGGAGGCCCGCCAGTCTTTACGACGGCAGATCCCGAGCACGATGGGCAGAAAGATCACCACTACCGGTGTGTTGTTCATGAAGCCCGAGAGGCCTGCCACGATCACCACCATCACCACCAACATGCGAGTCTGACTGGTCGCCGCCGTTCGCTCAAACCAATGACCCAGCGACTCGATTACCCCGGTGCGCTCCAAGGCCGCGCTGAGGATGAACATGCACGCCACCGTGATTGGAGCCGGATGAGAGAAGACCCGCAGGGCATCGGCATTAAAGACCCGCAGGGCCCTCGCCAGGGCCGCCCCTTCCAGATCAGCCGACGGTGTCGGCACCGCAATGGGCAGGACCCCGAGCAGAACGCACACGATGAGCGCGCCCAGCGCGATCACCTCCGGCGAGGCCCATTCACGGATGAAGCCCGCGAATACCATCAGAACCAAAAGACCCAGCGCAATCTGTTGCCATGTTTCGACCATCGGTGCACCTCGATTGTGACTCGCCAGGACGCGACGGGAAACCTTAAATCGTCTCGGTGCTCAATCCTCATCTCCCCGATGCCCCGCCCGACCTCGATCCGGGGCACACCCGGCCGCACCGTCGGGACTGTGGCCCTCTCTTCCATCGCGCCTGCCTCGAACTCGCCCAGTCCTTCTGGAGACAAGGCAAGCCGGCCCAAGCCATTCTCCAACTCAACAAAGCGGCCTTCGTCCCCACCTTGGCCGCGCCCTACCCTGCTCTCGTCTGGTTTCTGATTCACCGGAAACCCGACCTCTTCCTCGGCAATCCAGTCCGCCATTTCCAACATCTCGCCTCCCGCATGTCGGGAGAACATGCCTCCCTGCGAACCTGGCGGGCCTGGGCGTGCTTCCATCTGGCGCGGGCCATCCTCCCGACCATCGACTTCCCCCGGGACGAAGAACAAATCGCCCGCGAAAAGCTCGTTATCCCCGATCTCGCCACCGTCGAGAAAAATCTGCCCGCCTGCGACGCATCCCGCTTGTCGGACGCCCAAGCCCTCGTTAAGAACCACCACCAGCAGCGCCCATAGCTCAACTGGATAGAGCATCGCACTTCTAATGCGGGGGTTTCAGGTTCGAGTCCTGATGGGCGTGCCACTTTCCTCCCCATGTTTATCGTTTTCGAAGGCATCGACGGCACCGGCAAATCGACGCAAGTGCGTCTTCTCGCCGATGCCCTTCGCCAACGGGAAAAAGAGGTCGTCACCTCGAAAGAGCCAACCGACGGCCCCGTGGGCACGAGGCTCCGACAATCGGCCGAAAAGGGCCGGTTATCCCCACAGGACGAACTTGATCTCTTCCACCAAGATCGCCGCGACCACGTGCAATCGCTCATTGTGCCCGCCCTCGAACGCGGTGCCACCGTCATCGTCGACCGTTATTTCTTTTCCACCATGGCCTACCAAGGGGCACGCGGATTCGACCCCGCCGAAATCCGGGCCATCAATGAACAATTCGCCCCGCGGCCTGACCACGTCTTCCTGCTTGTGCTGGAACCCGACGTGGCTCTTGACCGCATCGGCATCCGGGATGGGAAAGCCAACGCCTTCGAGCACAAAGAAGCCCTGCAAAAGTGCCACGACATCTTCGCCTCGCTCGACGATGACTTTATCCATCGCATCGACGCCAGCCGCTCGCCCGCCCAGGTCCACGCCGAGATCCTCTCGTTCTTGGCTTGATTCCGGCCCCTCCGCCGCCCTAGCCGGTCACGCCTTGCCGTAATGCTTCAGGATGGTCGCGACCAGGCCATCGAGGTCGTGTTGTTCCGACTCGATCGCCGGAGCAGCGCAATTTAAGCGGAAGGTCTTCGCGGTCACCGGCCCGATGCAGGCCGCCTCACAGCTCTCCGGCCAAGGGATTCCCATCTTGAAGAAACTCTCAACCGTCGAACCACTCGTGAAGGTGATCAGGTCGGCCCCCTCTTCCCTCAACTGCCTTGCCGCCCCCGTCGGATCACCGGTTTCGGGCACGGTGCGGTAAGCGAGACAAGTATCGACGATCGCGCCCTGTTCGGTGAGTCCATCAAAGATGACATCGCGGGTTTCCTCAGCCTTTACCCAGAGAATCTTCTGGTGCTCGATGCTTTCCTTCTGAAAGGCATCCAGCAGCCCTTCGGCCACAAAGCGGTCCGGGAGCAAATCAACCGCAAAGTGATAGTCCCGGATTTTGTCTCGGGTGCTTGGTCCGATCGCGGCAATACGGCATCCCCCGAGGCTGCGGGCGTCCTCGTAGGTCGCGTAGAAGGCATCGAAGAACCGCTCCACCCCGTTCGGGCTGGTGAACACGAGCCAATCGTAGGTATGCGCATGGGCCACCGAATCGGCAAAATCCCTTTTGTCCGCTGGTGCTTCGATCCGGATGGTGGGCAACTCGATGACGTCGGCTCCGAGTTGCCGGAGTCTCCGGCTCAGCCCGCCGGCCTGCTGGCGGGTCCGTGTGACGACGATCCGCTTCCCGAAAAGCGGGCGGGTCTCGAACCAATTGATCTTGTCGCGTTCGCGGACCACATCACCGATCACCGCGACGGCGGGCGATTGGAAGTTCTGCTCCTCCACGATATCCGCGATCGTGGCGAGGGTGCCCTGCACGGTGCGGTGCTTTCCGGTGGTCGCCCATCGAGTCAGGGCAATCGGAGTGTCCTCCATGGCTCCGCCTTTCAGAAACTCCTCGCAGATGCCCCGCAGGCGGGACACCCCCATGACAAAGACCTTGGTCCCAGGAGTCTTCGCGAGCTGGTCAAAGTCGAGTGAAGTCTCCCCTTTGGTGGGATCCTCGTGCCCGGTGAAGATGGTCAACTGCGAACAATGGTCGCGATGAGTGACCGGAATCCCGGCGTAGGCCGGACCCGCAATGGTCGAGGAAATCCCCGGAACAATTTCGAAAAGCACTCCGGCCTCAGCGAGCTCCGCCGCCTCCTCGCCTCCCCGTCCGAAAATCATGGGGTCCCCGCCCTTCAGCCGGGTCACCGTTTTTCCCTGCAGCGTCTTTTCGACGATGATGGCATTGATTTGGTCCTGGGGGATGGCGTGGTCGGCGGCCCGCTTGCCGGCGAAGATCAACTCACAGCCCTTCTTGGTCCAACCGACCAATTCGGCACTGGAAAGAGCATCGTAGACCAAAACGTCGCAGGTCTCGATGCATTCCTTCGCCTTCAACGTCACCAAGCCGGGATCACCCGGCCCCGCTCCCACCAAATAACATATTCCCTGCTTGCTCATTTCAGATTTTGAAAAAGTTGTCGGGCCACCTCGAGGGGCACCACGCCCCCCGCTTCGGCCTTCCGCGGCATACCTTGACCATCGGGAAAAACCCGTGCACCCATTTCCAGATGCTCCCCGGTCAGTTTCGACCAGACCCCGATCGGGGTGGAACATCCCGCATCAAGCAGTCGCAGAAACTCCCGCTCCGCGCTGACCCGGTTCCAGGTCACCCCATGGTTGATGACATCGATGATCTGCCCGGTCTCCTCGTCCCCACGGCGGATCTCAAGACCCACCGCTCCCTGGCCAGCCGCCGGGAAGAATTCCCCTTCCGGCAGGGAGTCCACAAAAAGCGGATGGCGATTGATTTCAAACATCCCCTCGACCGGATAACCCAGCCGTCGCAACCCGGCCTCGGCCAGGATGATCCCATCGTATTCGGGATCGATAGCCGCTTTCTCCAGACGGGTGGGCACATTGCCCCGCAGATCCACCACCCTCGTCCCCGGACGCAAAAACTGGACCTGACGTGCGCGCCGCACCGAACTGGTTCCGACGCGTGATCCCTTGCTCACCTCGGCCCAAGGAATTTTGCCGATCCAGGCATCGGCCACCGGGGCCCGCTCGAGAACCGACCGCAATTGAAAAGGCTCCTCGAGGACCGTCGGAAGATCCTTGAGCGAATGCACCGCGACATCAATCCCGCCTTGCTCCAGCGCCACTTCAAGTTCTTTGATGAACACTCCTTTGTCCCAGACACCCTCGGCCTTGGCCACCTCATTCAAGGCCACGTCGGTTCGCCGGTCACCGGTTGTCTTAATGATGACTCGCTCCACCTGCAGATCGGGAAAGGCCGAGGTCAGCGCTGCCTCCGTCATTTCGGCCTGCTTCAATGCGAGAGCACTCCCGCGCGTTCCCAGTCTCAATGTCTTCATGATTCTTCAGTCACTCCGGGCAGGTGGGCCTTGTCGACCTCTTCCCGGATAATGGTTTCGCACACCCGCAATTGCTCCTCCCGGCGTTTCCTCGCCTGATCGGCCATTTCCTGCAAGGTATCAATGTCGTAAAGATAAACTTCCTCGATCTCCCCCACCCGGGGATCAATATCGCGCGGCACCGCGATGTCGATCATGATGAGAGGACGGTATTTCCGCTTCCTACGAACTGCCTCGACGTGCCCCGGTTTGACCACAAAGTGAGGAGCCCCGGTCGCCGCGATCACCACATCGAGATGCGCCAACTCTTCTTCCCACCCGTCAAAGGGAATGGCCCGACCGTCGATTTCCTCGGCCAGATCGACCGCCTTATCGAACGAGCGGTTGGTCACCAAAACCGAGGAGGCTCCGCGCGATTGCAGGGCGCGAGCGGTCTTGCGGCTCATCTCTCCGGCCCCGATGACCATGACCGAACTGCCTTTGAGTTGCCCGAAAACTTTCTCAGCCAGCTCCACCGAGGCACCGGCCACCGAGGTCGCCCCTTCCTGAATCCGGGTCTGGGTTCGCACCTTTTTTCCCACCCCGAAGGCCCGCTGGAAAAGCTTATTCAGCACCGTCTTTGTGGCACCTCCTTCGAGCGAACGCTTGTAGGCCTGTTTGACCTGCCCGAAGATTTCAGTCTCTCCCAAAACCATGGAATTCATCCCGCTGGCCACCCGGCAAAGATGCTCGGCGGCTTCGCGGGCCTCAAAATGATAAAACACCCCCTCCCGGTTACCGTCATACCCCCGCTGCTCACAAATCCAGTTCTCCAACTCGGTGACTCCACTTCCGCCGTTGACCACCGCATAATACTCCGTCCGGTTGCAAGTTGAGAGGATCACCCCCTCCCGCACGTCCGCAGCCGCCAGCAGAGATTCCGTCTCACGGTCGAGTCCGGCCTCCGACAAAGCAAAGATCTCCCGCACCCCGACCGGAGCGGTTTCATGATTCAGTCCCAGACAAATCAACTTCATCACAGCTTCGCAAAGACCATCAATGAGAGTCCGAAAAGCGCGGTCAGCCCGATGGCGAGACTTCTTCCCGGCATCCCCCGCACAAAGTAAATACCCAGCAACACGGCATAGAGCACCCAGGTCACAGTGGCCACCAGCAGGTGCAGATTCATATTACGGCCCGACATCAGGAGGCCCGCCACGATACCTGCCGTGAGGATCACCCATCCCACCACCGCGATTCGCGCCATCGCCTCGACCAGTCGGCGGATCGACGGCATCCCGTGCACCAAGCCACCCCCAAACTTGTGGGACTTGAGTCGGTAGTTCAGCACGAAAAACATGACTCCGGCCACCGCCGCAAGCGCGAGGGCACCGTAGGACAAAACGGAAAACGAGGTGTGCACCTCTCGCCACGGA
Organism: Akkermansiaceae bacterium; assembly: GCA_023263995.1. GTDB lineage: Bacteria > Verrucomicrobiota > Verrucomicrobiia > Verrucomicrobiales > Akkermansiaceae > SW10. The sequence continues at coordinate 24,207 of JALQTQ010000011.1, forward strand.
TCAACCGAGGCCGCTGCCACCACCTCGGTCTCGAAAGCTCCCGGTACGAGAGCCACGGCTTGCAACACCACCACCAGAGGAGCGGTGAAAACCCCGAGCAAGGAAAGCCGATAGGCCGTCCCCGTGACGAGATAGAAGAGGGTGAGCGACCACGCGAGGAAGAGACAAACCTCGCCGAGATCGCCGAGGGGGCACTGTCCGCGCATTTCCCCGCGCCACCCGAGCGCCATCAATTGTGCTCCAAAGACGCCAACCATCCACCAAACGCCCGCCCGCCCGGACCGTTCTCCGCGCATGGCCAAAAATCCCCACCCCCCTCCTGCCAGAGCCAGGAGTGTCGCGATGACCAGCCAGCCAATTCCCATTTCCCTTAAGTGACTCTCATCCTCCGCCCATGCAAGCGCGGAAGAAGGCATTTCAACTCACGCCGCCCGGGATCACCACCCGCACTGGCCAAACGGATCACACCGCATCACCCTCAAAATCAACCCCATCGACCCCATCTGCCCCGTCAAAATCCACTTCGCGCACCCGCTTTTGATCACGCAGTATCTCGACTTGCTTGCGCAGCTTTTCCCGGATTTCCACCCCACCACGCACCGCAAGGATGCTGACTTCCGGAAGCGAGCGGTCGGAGGTCTGCATGATGATGTGAGAGAGGCCAAAAAGTCGCAACCAGAACGGTTTTTCGAGGCGGGTGTCCTTGACCCGATAAAGCTCCACCTCGTTGATCTTCTGATTCAGAATCCCCTCGTAAATCCGGATGCGCTCGCTCGTCAGTTCGAACACCTTCAACTTGGTCCCGAGATAAAGCCAACCGCCATAGGACAACGGCGCGCACATCCCCCAAGCCACCCACCCCCGCCAAGTGAGAGCCCCGATGAGGATCAAGATCAAAAGGAGCGCGGAAGCCGCTAGGGGCCAAAAGTTAACAATTTGATGGGAACGCCCTTTCCAGACGATCTTTTCTTCCCCGGAAGCCATGCCCCGAAAGTGACCGCAAGGCCCAGAGACCGCAAGAGCAGAAAGGGGAGAAGCTACCCCGCCAGATCTTCGAGGGCCCGACGGATCAAAACTTGGTGACCCTTGACTCGCCTCTCCAAAGGCAGGCTGCTCGGGGTCTCAAAGGTCAAAGAAAGCGGGCACCCGGCTCGCGCCAGGTAGATGGCCTCAGGCCAACCGTCCGGAAGGTCAGGATGTTCGGAATGAAAAATCCATCCTGGTCCGGTCACTTCGTGATCGTCGATGACCGAGGCGGGTTCGGGCGGGAAATACGGGGCCACCGCTTCCATCAATCGTTCGCGCTCCGGGGCTTCCACTCCCAGGTTGATCTCGTAGTAGTAGAAGCCGGAGCTTTCCCAATCTTCGTGCAGCGAAAGAAAGACCGAGGGTAACCGTTGCTTCCTCAACCAAGAAATGTGGGCGCAGACCTCGGGGGTCTGGCAGCGTTTGTAGTCCCGGTTCTGATCGATGCCCCGGCTGTTTTCCCGGGTCCCCGCCGCCAAACCGGTCGGGTTGAGGACCGGACAAATCATCCAGTGAAAGCGGTCGTCGAAAAATCGCGCCTGCATCAGCTCCAGAAGAGCCTGGGGCCCTGCGGGCTCATCGCCATGCATTCCGGAGGAAAGATAAATGGCCAGCTTCCCCTCCCCGCCACGAACCGAGGCCGGAAGGGCATACCCCTCGACCTCGGCAAAGACCTCGCTGTCAAACCCGCAGGCAGCGGCGGCAGCGCTCCAATCGCGGAGAAAGGCCCGGCAATCCATCATTGCTTAACCGGCAAGTAGGGCCAATCGGGAGTCCCCTTGGGCTGGGGGGCCACCGGGGTCTTGCCCAAGCCGAAGTCGCTGGCTTTGAGTCCCCGTTCCTTCCAGATCCCGCCATCCTTGCCACTCCAGAATCCGTAAAAACTAGGGTAGAAGGGATCAACGAAATCGACCTTTGCCTCAACGGGCACTTCCAAATCGAGGAGGTGATAGCTGGCATTGACGATGAGACGGCGCAGGTCTTCACTCAGGAAATCCACCGAGGCCCCCATTGTCGTGCAAAAAGAACGCCCCTCGGTCTTGCCATCGGGCGATTCGTAGGTGTGCAACCAAGCCAGTGGCATCATTGGATCATTCTTTCCTCCCTCCACCGGCTTTGACTTGGGATCGAGCGTCTCGGTCACCGCCCCGCGTAAAAGAATGGTGTCGGCGTCGGTGAGATGGCGAACCCCGTAAACGTCACTGGGACCGAAGACGTCCTCGACCGACCGAAGGACCGGGTGCTTCTCCTGGCCTTTTTCAATGACCCCACGCGCTCCTTGGCGCTTGTGCCCGCCGTGGTGATTGACCCATTTCTCGCCCAGCACCTTGAGCCCCCACTCGCCCGCCCCGATGTGACCGATCTTCCCGCCGCCGTTGAAGGCATGAGTCGCAGTGCGAAAGCCCACCACCGGCTTGCCGGCATCAAGGAAGGCTCCCAGGTGCTTCACGGTCTCGGGGGTGTAAGCCCGGAAACGGGTCCCGATAATCATCAGGTCAGCGGAGTCGAGCTTTTCCCACCCGATGATCCCGGCCCCGTTGTTGGGGTCGATGTAGCTCCCGTCCTGACTCCAAGCAAACAGAACCGTGGTGTCAAAGCCGTGGTGATGTGACAGGATCTTGGCCAGCATCGGCATGCTTTCCTCGGTGCGATACTCCTCGTCCCCGGACACGAGAACAACGTGCTTCCCTTTCCCCGGCCCCTCCTTGCCTTTGAACTCCAACCACTTTTCTTGGGCTCCCGCGACCAAAGGACTGGCGCAAGCTACGATTATTCCTAAAATTCGTTTCATCCCCGTCACTAAATCGCGTTCTGGGCGACCTGAAAAGGACGAAAGATCCCGTCCCCTCCCCGCCGACTGCCGCCCACTCCCTCTCGCTGATTGAAAATGGCATTTGCATTTTGAGCCAGCCACCTAGTCTTGTCCGATGAATAAGCTCCTCCTCATCCCGGCCTTGCTCGCCGTCGCCACCGCAGAACCACTCACTTTTTATCAAAAACCGAAGCCTCTTCCGCCGGACGCCCGGGTCGAAGACTGGCCGCGCTTTTTCGGACCACGCGACAATTGCACCACACAGGAAGCCCCTCTCCTCAAAGAATTCCCCGCCTCGGGGCTGCCCAAGGTCTTTGAATTGGAGCGCGGGGAATCTTATAGCTCCCCCATTTTGGTGGACGGCAAGTTACTCCACTTCCACGCCGTCGATTCCCGGGAAACCCTCGATGTCCACGATGCCGAAAGCGGGAAACGCCTCTGGACTTTCTCCTACCCGATCAACTACCGCGACCGATACGGCTTTTCTCCCGGGCCACGGACCAGTCCAGTGGTTCACCAAGACCGCATCTACCTCGTGGGCGTGACGGCCATGCTTCACTGCCTCGATCTGAAAAAAGGGGAACTGATCTGGAAACGAGACCTCGCCAAGGACTATCAGATTCCGCAATACTTCTTCGGATACGGACCCAACCCGGTGGTCTGGGATGATCTCCTCATCCTCAACACCGGCGGCAAAGAAAAGAAAACCAGCGGAACCTGCGTGGCCGCACTCGACCTGAAATCCGGCGAGACCAAGTGGACCCACGACGACTCCTGGGGTGCCTCATATGCCTCCCCGGTCATGGCAAAAATCCAAGAACGCGAGGTCGCCCTCGTCCTCGCGGCGGGCGAATCGCGTCCTTCCCATGGTGGTCTCCTGGTCCTCGATCCACGCAACGGAAAAGAACTCGCACGCTTTCCCTGGCGGGCCAAGATTTATGAATCAGTCCTCGCTTCCAGCCCTCTTCCGCTTCCCGGAAACAAGGTTTTCATTTCGGATTGCTATCAATTGGGCGGAGTGCTTCTGGAGTTCACTCCGGACTTCATACCCAAGGTGATTTGGAAAGAACGGTTCTTTGGTATGCACATGATGATCCCTCAAGTCATCGACGATCATCTATACGGTTTCGCAGGACGCAACATCCCCGACACCGAACTCAAAGCCGTCGATCTCGATACCGGCAAGATCAAATGGGCCGACGAGATGCGCTGGCGCGAGAATGAGCGGGTCACCGGCCTTTTCCGCGGATCTTTTCTCCGGGCCAACGAACGGATCTTCTCCCTGGGCGAGGACGGTAGTTTCGTCGAACTGTCCCTGACCCCCGATAAGCCCAGGATACTTCAAAAGACCCGGCTTTTCTATGCCCGTGACACCTGGACCCCTCCCGTCATCCACCGTGGACTGCTCTATGTTGTGCAAAACAACGATGGTTTTGATGGTTCCTCGAAACGGCTGATCTGTTACGATTTTCGTCAGCCCATCCCCAAGGAAAAACTATAAAACAGTGAGATCTCGAAGCTAAAAGTGTTTGACACAACCATTTCTCCTGTCGACGCTGGCCCATGGCTAACGCAAAAAAGAAAGCAAAGCGCTATAGCGCCGCAGAGAGAAAAGAGATTCTTAAATTCATTGAGGCTCAAGGCCGTGGTGGTCAGACCAAGGCCGTCGAAAAATACGGGGTGACTGCCGCTACCATCGCTTCCTGGCGCAAGAAAAGTGGTGCTTCTCCAGTTGCAGCAGTTCGCGGCGGTGGAACATCGAAAGAGCTCCAAGCTGTCGAAGAACTCGCAAGAATTATCAAAGAAATCACCGCCACCGAAGCGCAACTTGACAAGCTGAAAGCCGACTACAAAAAGGCCAAGGCGAAACTGAAGTAAGTTCGAAACGAACCTTCTGACGCCTGCAAAAATCCCATCAAACCCCTCTCATACAGAGGGGTTTTTTGTGGAAAAGGGAAGGTCTCAGGTTGAGAAATTGACCCTCGTCTCAACCCCCGAGATAGCTCATCTCGGCTTTTCTTTGGGTCATCGCGCCCCGCTCCTCGGAGTATCGATTCGTTCTCCGCGACCAAAGCCCCTTCAAGAATTCCATCACCTCGTCATCGCTGTTCGCGGACCGCAGGCAGGCCCGCAGGTCAGCACCCTCGCCCGCAAACAAACAGGTGAAGATTTTCCCTTCGGCCGACACTCGGAGACGGGAACAATCACCGCAAAACGGTTGGCTCACCGAGGAGATGATCCCAATCTCGCCCTTGCCATCCGCAAATTGCCAGCGCGAGGCCACCTCGCCTCGATAGCGTCGGGGGGCCTCGACAAGTGGAAACTCCTGACCCACAATCCCGATCATTTCCGCCGCCGTGACCACTTGACTCAAATCCCAGCCGTTGGTCTCCCCGACGTCCATGAATTCGATCAAGCGCAAGGTGACACCCTCCGCTCGACACCATCGCACCATCGGGAGGATCTCCCCTTCATTCAGGCCACGCTGCACCACCATGTTGACCTTGACCGGAAGGCCGACCTCCCGCGCCGAGCGGATACCGGTCAGGACCCTGTCGACCTTCGCACCCACGCCATTCATGCGGGCGAAGACTTCCTCATCGAGCGCATCGAGACTCACCGTGACCCGGTGCAAGCCGGCCGCCCGTAAGCCTTCGGCATGATGATTGAGAAGAATGCCGTTGGTGGTCATGGCGAGGTCCGCCACTCCCGGTACGGCCGCGACCAAGGCCACCAGATCCTCGACCCCCCGCCGCAACAAGGGCTCTCCGCCGGTCAATCGAACCTTCTCGACTCCCAAACGAACAGCCACCCGCACCGTGCGCACCAGTTCGTCGAAGCTCAGAATCTCCGTCTTGGGGAGAAAGCGGTAGCCCGGCCCGAAAGTTTCCACCGGCATGCAGTAACGGCACCGGAAGTTGCAGCGATCGGTCAGTGACAGCCGGAGATCACGAAGAGGTCGTTGCCGTTGATCAAGCACCCCCAAGAGTCCCCCGGGAGGATGAAATTGCCAGTGCAAACTCCCGGTCACCCCACTGGACGAGTCCGTAATCGTTCCTCGGCCCAATCCTCCGGTTCACGGGAGACCCGCTGGCAGATCCGTTCGAGGCATCGTTGCCAGACTTCCTCTCCCTCGAGGATCTTGACCTCAATCCGCAAGTAATAGATCGGCACGTCGAGTTTGTCCGGCCTTGGAAACCTTACCGCATCCTTTTCCGTGGTGACAATCATGTCGACCCCACGGTTCACGCAGCGATCCATGAAGGGCTCGATCTCGCGGGCGGTAAAGGCATGATGGTCGGCAAAGGTGGTGTGGAACATCACCTTCCCACCGAGCTTCTTCAAAAGCCGATCAAAGCTCTTGGGTTGGGCAATCCCCGAAATCGCCCCAAGGTATTTTCCCTGCAGGGCCTCCAAGGGGAGAATCTCATCGTTGAAGACCCCGTGGAGATGTTTCGGCCCATGCGTGCATTGCAAGATTTCAGCGGTTTTATTGTATCGACGAATCTGCCGTATCAATTGGTCAGGTGGGTCGCCATCACACTTGGTAAGAAAAATATAGTCAGCCCGGCACAAATTGGCGGGAGGCTCCCGCAAGGTTCCCCGGGGCAGGATGTAGCCATTTCCAAAAGGGGCATTTTGGTCAACAAGAACAACGTCAAGCGAATGATCAAGATGCAAATACTGCAATCCGTCATCCAGTAGTAAGGTGTCCACCCCAAGTTCCCTGACCGCAAAACGCCCGCCCCTCACCCGGTCGCGGTCCACGACCACGGCCACCCCCGGGAGATTTTGCGCGAGCATGTAAGGCTCGTCCCCCGCGTATTTGGCCCCAAGCATGACACTGCGGCCGTCACTGACGATCTTGGGCGGATTGGTCACCACGACTCCCGTCTCCGGGTTTTGCCAAAACTGAGGTTTTTGGAGGTCGGCACTCTTATAACCCCGACTGAGAATGGCAACCTTACGGCCCCGGGCCGCCAACTCGCGAGCGAAGCGTTCCACCACCGGAGTCTTGCCAGTGCCCCCCACCGTGATGTTGCCAATGCTGACCGTCATGGTCCCAAGGCTGGACTGCTCAAGCCACTCCTTCCGATAGAGTCGCAAACGCAAGCGAACCCCAAGGCGATACACCCACGAAAGCCCCCGCAAAACTGCCCTCATGATCATTGGCCAGAAGCCACGGGCCCGGCCAAAAATCACATCGGTTGCCCATTTCTCCCATTCATTCCGGTCCGCCGCCATCGTCCGCACAGCTTATCTCACCCGAGTCCGAGAGGAACCAGCGAAAGCGCATTTCCACCGGAAGTTTTTTGGCAAGCCTCCAGATCGGCCCCGGGGCCAGCCGCTTTCACCATCATTCACACAAACAATTGACTCGAGGACAGCTTCGCCAAGCCGACTCGGAAGTAGTGCTAAAAAAAAAGCACTTATCATTGGCGATCGATCAAAAATGCGTCATCCTTGAATGGCGATTGGCACCCAACCGTTTAACGAACTGATGAAAATGACACCGATTCTTGCTGCTGCCCTGTTTGGCGGGGCTCTTTCTCTTGTTTCCTGCACTCCGACCCAGCAGACCTATGGTTTAGGGGGAGCTGCTGCTGGCGCGGCCTTGGGAGCGATCACCGGGGGTGATACCAAGGATATTGTCCGCGGGGCCGCAATCGGTGGAGCCGCTGGCACGGGCTACGCGGTTTACAAGGAAAGACAAACGGGCGCGACTCAGCCGAACGTGGTTCCGCTCCCCCCTCAGGCACCTCCGTCGGCCCAGCCCAGCAACTATCCCACGGCTTATCCGAGCGGAACTCCCGATGTGGTAATCAGCCCCTACAAGCCTCACAACAAGGTTCGGGTCAAGGACTTCAAGGCGGGCGACCTCGCTCAGGATCCCACCACCGGCAAGATCTTTGTGGTTCCCGAGTGACGAAGCACGCCGGGCCCTCAAAGCGCCCGGACCGTTAAAATTTTTCGGCCGTCATCGACGATTCATCGGTGACGGCTTTTTTCGGGGGAGACAGATCGGTCGTCCCGCCTGATCTCTCGCTGTCCCGGGGGGGAGGCTTAGAGACCGTCTGAAAAATCCCAATTGAGCGTTCAGGTTGGGATTGGGTTCATGAACTAGCGGCTTCGTTGTTCCCTGGTCGTTGGTCCCGACCAACTTCCGCGTCACGCCTTGCCCGAAGCGAAAATTCTCGGCAGCCCTTAATCGGCCTTTTTCAAACAGCCTCTTAGATTTTTTTCAGGGAGCCGGTCGAGTCTCCAAAGCGTTGCGTTTTCACGCCGAACTCGTTGAGCATGCGCACGTAGAGATTGGAGAGAGGCACGCTTTCCCCGAGGTCGACGTGACGCCCGGGCTCGAAGGCCCCGCCCGCATTTCCCGCAACAATCACCGGCAGATCATCGTGGTTGTGACGGTCGCCATCGGAGATGCCGCTGCCGTAGACAATCATGGAGTTATGCAAGAGCGATTTTCCGTCGACGTCCTCGGTCTTCTTCATGCGATCGAGGAAATAAGCCAGCTGGGTCAGATAAAATTCGTCGATTTTCTGGATTTTCTCCAGATTGTCCTGCTGCCGTCGGTGGTGGGAGAGATTGTGGTGTCCTTCGGAGACTCCGATGTCCTTGAAGGAGCGGTTGCTCCCGTCGTGGGCGAGCAGGAAGGTGGAGAT
>JALQTQ010000120.1 GCA_023263995.1 Akkermansiaceae bacterium
ACCAAGAGGAAAAATCATCGATCGCGCTCGAATGGAAGCCTCCCGGCGGGATCTGGGAACCCATCCCTGCCCGTCACCTTTTCACCAGCCCCTCCCCCAAGGCAGTGATTGTTTCGACCACTTTCCCACCCGATGACGCCTCATTGGGCTACGAACGGGGATCTTCCGTGTCCAAGGCTTGGAAGGAAGCGGTGGCCCGCGCCGCCATCGAGGCCACCGCCACGATCTTCGAAGACCTCGACCAACTCGCCAAAACCAAGCCCGGCGAACCCGACCGTGGCACGAAGCTGAAGGACTTTTGCGCCCGCTTTGCCACCCTGGCCTTCGGGCGGCCCCTCACCAACCACCAGCAAAAACGCTACCTCGATGACCTCTTCACCGCCGAGACCGACCACGACACTGCCACCAAGCGGTCTCTCATGCTTATTCTGACCTCCCCTTACTTCCTCTACCCCTCTCTGAACAAAAACGAAAACGGAGAGGCCGACGGCTACACCATTGCCTCCCATCTCGCCCTTGCGCTCTGGGATTCCATTCCCGACCAGACGCTCCTTCAGGCCGCCGCGTCGGGTCAACTGACAAACGAGGACGAGATCAGCAAGCAAGTCCGGCGGATGATGGATGACCCGCGGACCAAGAGCAAACTTCACCGCTTCTTCCACCACTGGCTCGGCCTCGCCGAAAAAGAGGACCTCGCCAAGGACCCCGCCCTTTTCCCGGGATTCGACGAGGCGGTGATCGCCGACCTCCGCGCCTCCCTCGATCTCTTCCTCGACGACGTGGTTTGGTCCGGATCTTCAGACTACCGGCGCCTCTTCACCGAAGAACGCCTCTACCTCAATCAACGACTTGCCCGGTTTTATCAGACCAACCTGCCAGATGGTTCTGACTTCGAGTTTCTCCCCGCCCCCGGCCAAAGTCGGGCCGGTCTCCTCACCCACCCTTACATCCTGGCAGCCTTTTCCTACTTCCAGCAAACCTCCCCCATTCACCGCGGAGTCTACCTCGGACGCAACGTCCTCGGCCGCTTCCTGAAGCCGCCCCCCAAAGCCATCGAGTTCAAGGATGCCGATTTCAAACCCCACCTCACGATGCGGCAAAAGGTCACCGAAATCACCCGTGATGAAAGCTGCATGTCATGCCATGCCATCATCAATCCGGTCGGCTTCAGCTTGGAGAATTTCGACGCCATCGGTCGCTTCCGCACTCACGAGCAAGACCAGCCAATCAATCCCGTCTCGGACTACCCCACTCCCGATGACCGCTCCATCAGGATCACCGGCCCGCGGGACCTCGCCCAACTCGCAATCGATTCGCCGCAGGCCCGCCGCGCCTTCATCAAGCACCTCTTCCACCACCTCGTCCAACAACCGGTGAGCGCCTACGGCTTCGAGGAAATGGATCAACTCCACCAGTCCTTCGCTGATTCCAACTTCCACATCCGCGAACTGGTCACCACCATCGTCTGCCGAACCATTCGCTGGTAAACCTCTCCTCAGCAAGATCACCCCACTTCACCTCGTAATTCCACCATGACGTCACGCCGCCAAGTCCTCCGCAGGCTCGGTTTTTCCGGAGCCTCGCTGCCTTTCCTTTCGTCGCTGCCATCACTGGGAGCCGCTGACCATCCGTCGGCAGGCCGCAAACGAATCATCTTTATGTTCTCGCCCAACGGAACGGTTCCCGCAAAGTTCTGGCCCGGACCCGACGGCGCGCTCGCCCAGTCCCCAATTCTCGCACCCCTTGCACCTTTCCAGAAAGAGACGGCCGTTCTAAAAGGAATTTCCAACCGGGTCGGAGGGGACGGCGACCGCCACATGCGCGGCATGTCCTGTCTCCTCACCGGAGCCCGCCTCCACCCCGGGAACATCCAAGGCGGATCCGACAGCCCGGCTGGCTGGGCCTCCGGCATCTCCATCGACCAAGAGATCAAGAATTTCCTGCAGAAGAACGAAGCCACCCGCACCCGCTTCGGGTCGCTTGAAGTCGGGGTGGCGGTGCCCGACCGGGCCGACCCGTGGACCCGCATGTCCTATGCCGGCTCCAACCAACCCCTGGCCCCACTCGATGACCCGTATCAGATGCTCGACAAGCTCTACGGACAGTCAAAAGATCGCGAGACTTACTCCTCCATCCTCGACTCGCTGGGCTCGGACCTGAAGCAGGTCGCCGGAAAGCTTTCGGCCGAAGACCGCGCCCTCCTCGACCAACACCTCTCCCTGGTCCGTGACCTCGAAAAGGAAATGGCCGAGGCCGGCAAAACGGACACCCTGATCCACCCCGAGCCGGAGCTCGATCCCAATATCGAGCTGGTCAACGACAACACCCCGCAGCTCGCCCGCATGCAGATGGACCTCCTTGTCAATGCCATGGCCAACGACATGGCCCGCGTGGGCACCCTCCAATTCATGCGCTCGGTCGGACAGGCCCGCATGCGCTGGCTCGACATCGACGAAGGCCACCATTCGCTCAGCCACGAGCCCGACAACAACGAAGACGCCCAGGCCAAACTCGAGAAGATCAATACCTGGTTCGCCGAACAACTCGCCTACCTCGCCAAACGCCTCCGCGACACCCCCGAGGCTGGCGGCCGAGGCACCATGCTCGACCACACCACCATCGTGTGGGTCAACGAACTCGGCAAAGGCAACTCCCACACCCTCGACGACCTCCCCATCGTCATCGTCGGCGGCCTGGCTTCCGAGAAGCCCGGTTACTTCGAGGTCCCCCGGCAGACCCCACACAACCGCCTCCTCATGTCCTTGGCCCATCATATGGGCCACCAGATCCAGACCTTCGGCGAGAAGAAATGGTCGGTCGACGGCCCGCTCAGCTGGGCCTGAAGCTCTTGCGCGTTCTCCAAGCATAGACCAGGAAGGCGGCCCCGATGACAATCATGAAGGTGGAGTAAAACTGCCCCTTGGTCATGCCGAGGATCCTTTCAGCATCGGGCTCCCTGACCCCTTCCACGAGGATGCGGAAAATGGCGTAGAGGATGAAAAAGACGCCGCTGATCACCCCGTGCCACAGTCTCGGGCAGAACACTCGGAGGGCGTAGAGGAGCCCAAAGATCACCAGACCTTCAAGCACTCCCTCGTAAAGCTGTGAGGGGTGCCGGGCCGGGATATGATCGGCCAAGGCCTTCATCACCTCCGGGTTTTCCCGTGCAATCGGGAGCAGCTGTTGCTCGAATACCTGGCGGGGGAGGTCGTATTCGCCATATTGGTTCCCATACGAACCGAGCAAGGGCCCAGCCTTCTCAAAATCAGCCATTGCCGCCTGCTCCAACGCTTTCTGCCGCGCATCCGCAAAGCCCCGCTCGTAGAGCGAGGACGGAAACTTGACCGACCACCACTTTCCAGGATCAGTCAACGTGCCATAAAGCTCACCATTAATGAAGTTGGCCATGCGACCGAAGAAGACCCCGAGCGGAGCCACGATGGCAAAGCCGTCCCCCACCGCCGGCCAGGCCAACCCCAGCCTCCACGCGTAGAACAAAGTGACCACCATGATGCCGAGGATCCCGCCGTGCGAGGCCATCCCTCCATCCCACACCGCGACAATGGTCATAGGGTCCTCAAGGATGGGCCCCAACCCGTCCCGCGGGATCATGTAAAACAAGACATACCCAATCCGGCCGCCCAGAAAGACCCCGAAAATCGCGGTGTAAGTCACCAGATCCCCGACTTTCTGCTCGGGCACCACCCACAGGTTCCGTCGCGCCAATCTCAGCAGGATGAAATAGGCCACCGCAAATCCCATGACGTAGGACAAGCCATACCAACGCAGCTTGAGCTTCTCGGTGATCGAAAAAATCACCGGATCGAGGTCATGAACGTAAACTGCCAAGAGATCAAACACGTCGCGACTTCATACCATCCCCGCGTCGGGCGCAAGCGGACAAACAATCGACGCCCCCGCCGACTTGCTCCTCCGAACCATCACTTCTTGAGCAGTTCCACCATCGCCGCTCCCATGGCATCTCCCAGGAGGAAGTGACTCTCGGCATTGTGATTCCAGTGGTAACCGAATCCACTCGGTGATTGATTGGCAGGCCGCGCAAAAGGTCGGGTCTCAATCGCAGCGATGGTGCCCGCAAACTCCGGCATCACCTTCTCGTCGGCCATTTTCAGCTGGATCTCGCAGAGTTCCGCCCGAATTCCGGTGGCCTCCATCCCAATCATCCCAGTGTTGGCAATCACCACCGGAAGATCCTTCACACCCAGATCCTTGCGAAGATCACGGATCAGGTTGGCCATGTTGGCCGCATATTCGTCGACCATCTCCCGCGATCCCGCATCGTTCCATCCTTGGTGCCAGCCGAAACCCGCAATCTCGACCTCGCGCCCTTCCAATTCGGGGAACCGGCTCCCGGGATCTTTGCAAAGGTCCTTCACAATCCGGACCATCTCGCGGTATGAGCTGCCAAGATCCTCGTCCCTGTAGCTCGTCTTCTCATACTTCGGCTTCCCGGAGGAAGGGGGACGAAAGCGAATCCCGAGCGAATGCCCACCCCAGGCAGTCTTGATGATCAGGACCGGCTCATCCAGGAAGTCCCCGACCCGGTGCCCGAACTGCAGCTCGGGACCGAACCAATTCCCCTTTCCAAACCCCACTGTCAGCCGACCATCCGATTTTCCCGGAGCGGTCGAATGGATCCAGACGTCATCGCGTTCCATCCACTCGCCCTCTTTCCCGAGAAGATGCCGGTAGCGTTTCGCGGTCGCTGGAGTCGTCGCCAGGTGCCGGAGCCCTCCGATCCCACCCTCGATCTCACGTTGATGCCCGGGATCACCCTCTTTGTAGGTCGGACTGAGACCCATCTCCACCTTGCCGTGCCCCACCATGTTGGATTGTCCAGCCAAAATGAAGACCTTCACGGGAGATACGGCCCGGCCTCGCGGAAACATCAGCAGGGCCAAAAGAAGCAAAAGAAAGCAGTGGTTCAGCGAATTCATGCCGTCAAGTTGAAAGGTCGCTCCTAGAATGTCAATCGGACGCCACCCGACACTCCCTCCTCACTTCCGCGGATTCCCTTTTTCGCCCTTCACTCTTCGCCATTCCGTCGTAACCTTCTTCCCCTATGAGCGAACTCTCACAAGCCGTCAGCCTTCACCCCTACTTCAAAGTCCAGCCGGGCAAACTCGATGCCTTCAAGGAAACAATGAAGGAATTTGTGGCCCGCACCAGCACCGAGGACACCTGTTACTACTACGACTTCTCGGTCTGTGACGATGTCGTCTTCTGCCGCGAAGCCTATGCCGGGGCAACCGGCGTCCTCCGCCACCTCGAAAACGTCGGTTCCTGCATCGAGGAAGCCCTCACCATTTCCGAACTGATCCGTCTCGAAATCCATGGACCTGCTGCGGAAATCGATCAACTCCGCGAACCCCTCGCCGACCTCAACCCCGACTTCTTCGTCCACCTCACAGGCGTCCCGAAGTGACCCATTCCCAACCAGCTCCCAGCATGCCAACGAAAAAAGACATCCAGGACCTCTACTTCATGGACGCCCGCTTCAAGCTCCTCGAGATCGCCTCCTTTCTCGATCGGGTGGACCGGCACGACGGCGAGGCCGACTTCCGTCACCCGGCCTTCCTCAAGGCTCTGGAAGCGATGCAGAACCCGCCCGCCGGTACGACCCGTGCCCAGGCCGTCCACCTCGCCTTCTCCGACCACTCCACCGAGCCCGCCGAAAGCGCGACCATTCAGTTCGCCTACGGCGCCTTCCAGGAACAGGATTGATCGGATTCCCTTTTATGATAATTTGGATTCCATGAAGACGACGATTGATATTCCCGATCAGATTCTGGAGGAGTCCATGCTCTTCACGGGAGCCAAAACCAAACGCGAGGCAGTCGTTGCCGCGATGACCTCTTTCAACCGCCGGGCCAAAGCCGAAGCTTTTCTGAAAAGAATCAAAGAAGGCACTCCTCTGGAAATCCCCTCAAACGAGGAGCTCGAGGCTGCCGAAATTGCGTCGGGCAATCGCGCTTTTCAATACTTCCAAGCGTCTCCAGACCACTCGACGAAATGATCTTGGTTGACTCGTCAATCTGTGTGGCTTTCTTACGGAAGGACCTCTCCGAAGAGTCCACCCATCGCTTTTCGGAGCTCGTTTTGGAGAACGAATTGGCGACGAACGTCGTCATCTGGGCTGAGCTCTATGGCGGCGTGAGAGGGCAACGGGAAGACACCGAATTCCAAAACCTCATTGCGCTTAGCCGGGTGCTTCAGTTCACCGAAGACTGCTGGCGACTCACCGCCGAAATCAACCGCACCTGTGTCCGCAAAGGAGTCAACGTTCCCCTTTCTGATATCCAGATCCAAGCCTGTGCGAAACATTATCAAATCGACCTCTGGCATCAGGACCGCCACTTCGACCTCATCCAAGAAGCGCTTCGCCCGTAACTTCTTCAGCCTTGCTTTGCTTTCCCAGTCAACCAAGAACCTGATCACTCAGTCACAGTCACTCCGTAACTCAATAACTCGGTAACCCACCAACCCAGTCACTCATCAACCCAGCAACCTAGTCCCCCATGCGCTACATCGAACCCCACGCCCACATGGTCAGCCGCACCACGGCCGACTACCAAGCCATCGCCCAGGCCGGTTGCGAAGCCCTCTGCGAACCCGCCTTCTGGGCCGGATACGATCGTGCTTCCGCCCAGGGGTTCTACGACTACTACCGCCAACTCACCGAATACGAACCGGCCCGTGCCGCCAAGTTTGGGATCAAGCACTTCTGCTGGCTCTGCATCAACCCGAAGGAGGCCGAAGATCCGGTCTTTGCCCGTGAGGTCATGGCTCTCATCCCCGACTTCATCGACAAGCCCACCGTCCTCGGCATCGGCGAGATCGGCCTCAACAAGAACACCAAAAACGAACTCGCCATCTTCGAGGAACACGTCGAGATCGCCAAGAAATACGACCAGGCCATCCTCATCCACACCCCCCACCTCGAGGACAAGCTCAAGGGCACCCGCCTCATCCTCGATGCCCTCAACAACGCCAAAGTCGACCGCAGCCGCGTCATCATCGACCACGTCGAGGAACACACCGCCCCCCTCGTCCTCGACCAGGGATACTGGGCCGGCATGACCCTCTATCCGGAGTCGAAGTGCTCGCCCGCCCGGGCCATCGACATTCTGGAGACCTTCGGGATGGAAAACATCTGGATGAATTCCGCCTGCGACTGGGGCATTTCCGACCCCCTTGCCGTGATCAAGTGCGCCCTCGAAATGAAGAAGCGGCAGCACTCCCCCGAGACCGTCGAGAAGGTCATTTTCGACAACCCAAAGAAATTCCTCTCCCAGTGCCCGAATTTCACGCTGTGATTTCAGCCGGGCGATCTTTGTCACCTCGTATTGAAAGCTAGATGGGCCTTAAAAAGAAAATCTTGGTAGGATTGGCCCTCTGTTTCGTTCCTTGCCATTGCCAATGGATTTGAAAGCAGAAACGGAAGGACAGCCAGAACGCCCGATGGCAAAATCGTCTCTCGTGAGAAAGCGAAGGACGAGATTGCCGTCTCTGCCTCGGGCAATCTGAAGATGAAAGGCACATTCTATCTGAATGAGGGAACCGGATTGAAGTTCTTCGATTGGATCTGTGGAGGTCATGGTGGAGAGGGCGACTTCGGGGGAGGCCCTCCGGTCAACCTCAAAATCACCCGAATCGTCGATGGCAAGCAGCAATTCTTCAGGATCGAGTTCAAGAATCTGCATTTGGTAAAGACCCCTGATTTTGAGTTACTGGACGGCGATGTGGTCCTCGCAAACGAACGGATTTTTTGATACCGGTGATAGTGCGTCGGCCCTATTCAAAAGGGACCAAGGGCCGGAAGTCGCAACCCACTGGGCCTTTGTCAGAGTTTTCATCGTCAAACAGTCCTGAGAATGGATAGTCGCGGTCATGACCTTCCGCCAACACCACCTCGCCTACTGCACGAACGTCCACCCCGCCGAAACCTGGGCGGAAACCTTCGCGGTCCTGCAATCCGACGTCCTCGCGGTGCGTGACCGCGTCGCAGCGGGCCAACCCTTCGCCATCGGCCTGCGCCTGTCCGCCCAGGCCGCCCTCGAACTGGTCTCGGACGACCAGCTCGATCAATTCGAAGCCTGGTTGAAGAAGGAAAATTGCTACGTCTTCACCATCAACGGCTTTCCCTACGGGGCCTTCCACGGGACCCGGGTGAAGGAAAGGGTCTACCAACCCGACTGGACCCAGCTCTCCCGCCTCGTTTACACCGAGCAACTCTTCACCATCATCGCGCGCCTCTGCCCCGCTGAATCAGGCGGTTCGGTCTCGACCCTCCCGGGCTCCTTCAAGGAATTCGAAGCCGACGAAAACCTCATCTTCGCCAACCTTTACTCCTGCGCCCTCACCATCGAAAACCTCGCCCGTGAGACCGGCAAGGACCTCCATCTCGGTCTCGAACCCGAACCGCTCGGGCATTTCGAGAACACCGCGGAAACCCTTGCCTTCTTCAAACGCTTTTTCCAGTGGTGCGACGATCAGGACCTCGACCCCGAACCGGTCCGTAAGCATGTCGGGATCAACTACGACACCTGTCACTTTGCGTTGGAGTACGATGACTGCCGGACTTCGCTCGAAGCCTTTGCCGCCGCCGGACTGCGCATCTCCAAGATCCACCTCTCCAACGCCCTTTCCTTCGACCCCAACAATCCGGCAGCCCTGGAGGCCATCCGCCCCTTTGACGAACCGACCTACCTCCACCAGGTCATCGTCAAATCCGGCGACACCCTGACCCGCTTCAAGGACCTTCCTGATTTCTCCGATTTCCGATCTCAGCTTTCAGATCTCGAATCTCCGTGCGAAGCACGGTGTCACTTCCACATCCCGCTCTACTCCGAGCCCCTGGCACCCCTCGCTTCCACCCTCGACCACGCCGAGGCCGCCCTCGCTTATCTTGCTGCGCACCCGGAGACCTGCCCGCATCTCGAGATCGAAACCTACACCTGGGGGGTCCTTCCCGGAAACCTCCAAAAGGACCTCACCGACCAGATCAGCGCGGAGTACGCCTGGGTTCAAAGCCACTGAAATCCCCTCGCCTGTGACATCGTAGAAATCTCCAGATGGCCATCGCACGACATCTGCCGATCCTTGCCCTCCTCGCCCTCCTCGCCCTATCGGCAACCTCCGGCCGTGGCGAAGAACAAAAGACCGACCCGGCCCGGCTGGCCCGCCAGGCCCGCCCCCTGCTTTCGGAGAACTGCTTCCAATGCCATGGACCAGCCGAACAAAAGGGCGACCTCCGCCTCGACCAGCCCAACCCGGCGGTGGTCCCGGGAAAGCCGGAGGAAAGTGAGCTCCTCAAACGGATCCAGGAGACTGATCCTGACGAACTCATGCCGCCGCCGGAGTCCCACAAGTCGCTGTCGGCCGCCGATCAAAAGCTCCTTGAAGACTGGATCACCTCCGGAGCCACCTACGTCTCCCACTGGAGCTTCGAACCCATCCGCGATGCCGGGGCCCGCATCGATGAGGTCCTCACCAACCGCCAGGACGAAGCCCCACCCGGCCGCCTCATCCGACGGCTCGCTCTCGACCTGACCGGCCTGCCGCCCGCGATCGACGACGTCGAGCAATTCGAGGCAGGCCGGATCACCTACCCCGAGTTGGTCGACCGCTACCTCGCCTCGCCCCATTACGGCGAACACCGGGCCCGAGACTGGCTGGACGCTGCCCGCTACTCCGACACCCACGGACTCCAGAACGATTACTTCCGCGCGATCTGGCCCT